>NZ_JBSFJX010000002.1:0-212441 GCF_053598275.1 Streptomyces sp. NPDC001156
GTGGTGGAGTCGATGCTGACCAGGGACAGGTCCACCTCACCCCGCTTCGAGGCTTCCGCGATCAAGCCCTCCAGCAGGGCCTCGAAGACCCCGGCATCACGCCATTGACGGAAGCGGTTGTGGACGGTCGACCAGGCACCGAACTCCTGCGGCATCTCCCGCCACTGTCCACCGGTCCTGAACCGCCAGATCACGCCCTCGAACTGCTGCCGCAGCCGCTCGGGGTACGGGCCGTACGCGCCGATCGGCAGGTACGGCTCGATGAACTCCCACTCCGGGTCCGTCAGTTGCACTCGCGTCACGCAAGAGGGTCTACCGGATCGGGCCCCCGCCGCGAAGGCACATCCCACAAATTGATCACGACTCAATACACGCCCTAGTGCCCCCGGCGGCCGCCTGGTACGCGGGCGGCCGCCGGCCAAGGACGTGCGGCCCGCACGCCCCCGGCCGGCCGGTCCGGACGCCGGTCGCCGCCGTCAGATGTTCCGGAACGTCTCGATCTGCGCGCCGACCGAGTTGAGCCGCTCGGCCAGGTCCTCGTAGCCGCGGTTGATGACGTACACGTTCCGCAGCACGGACGTGCCCTCCGCTGCCATCATCGCCAGCAGCACGACCACGGCGGGCCGCAGCGCGGGCGGGCACATCATCTCGGCGGCGCGCCAGCGCGTCGGGCCCTCGACCAGCACCCGGTGCGGGTCGAGGAGTTGCAGCCGTCCGCCGAGACGGTTGAGGTCGGTCAGGTAGATCGCGCGGTTGTCGTAGACCCAGTCGTGGATCAGCGTCTTGCCCTGCGCGGAGGCCGCGATGGCCGCGAAGAACGGGACGTTGTCGATGTTCAGGCCCGGGAACGGCATCGGGTGGATCTTGTCGATCGGCGCCTCCAGCTTGGAGGGCCGCACGGTCAGGTCCACCAGCCGGGTCCGGCCGTTGTCGGCGACGTACTCGGGCGTGCGGTCGTGGTCGAGCCCCATCTCCTCCAGCACCGCGAGCTCGATCTCCAGGAACTCGATCGGCACCCTGCGCACCGTCAGCTCGGACTCGGTGACGACCGCGGCCGCCAGCAGGCTCATGGCCTCGACCGGGTCCTCGGAGGGGGAGTAGTCGACGTCGACGTCGATGTTCGGCACGCCGTGCACGGTGAGCGTGGTGGTGCCGATGCCCTCCACCTCGACGCCGAGCGCCTCCAGGAAGAAGCACAGGTCCTGGACCATGTAGTTGGAGGAGGCGTTGCGGATGACCGTGACCCCGTCGTGGCGCGCGGCCGCCAGCAGCGC
Organism: Streptomyces sp. NPDC001156; assembly: GCF_053598275.1. Lineage (NCBI taxonomy): Bacteria > Bacillati > Actinomycetota > Actinomycetes > Kitasatosporales > Streptomycetaceae > Streptomyces > Streptomyces sp. NPDC001156. The sequence goes on from NZ_JBSFJX010000002.1 coordinate 1,275, forward strand.
GTTCTCGGTCACGGTGTCCCCGCGCTCGGTCAGCACGATCGGCCGTCCGGGGGCGACGGACCGGTCCACCACGGCGTGGTAGTACCCCTCGGTGGCGGTGACGTCGAGCCCGAACCGGCGCAGCGCGATCATGTGCGGCTCGACCGTGCGCGTGCCCAGGTCGCAGCCGCCCGCGTACGGCAGCCTGAAACGGTCCATGCGGTGCAGCAGCGGACCGAGGAACATGATGATGGAGCGCGTACGGCGGGCGGCCGAGGCGTCGATGGCGTTCAGGTCGAGGTCGGCGGGCGGCACGATCTCCAGGTCGACGCCGTCGTTGATCCAGCGGGTGCGCACACCGATCGACCCGAGCACCTCGAGCAGGCGGTACACCTCCTCGATGCGCGCGACCCGGCGGAGCACCGTGCGGCCCTTGTTGAGCAGCGACGCGCACAGCAGGGCCACGCACGCGTTCTTGCTCGTCTTCACGTCGATGGCGCCGGACAGCCGGCGACCGCCGACCACCCGCAGGTGCATGGGACCCGCGTAACCGAGGGAGACGATTTCGCTGTCCAGGGCTTCACCGATTCGGGCGATCATCTCAAGGCTGAGGTTCTGATTGCCACGTTCGATGCGGTTCACGGCACTCTGGCTGGTGCCAAGCGCCTCGGCGAGCTGGGCCTGAGTCCAGCCACGGTGCTGCCGGGCGTCACGGATGAGCCTGCCGATGCGTACGAGGTAGTCGTCTGACATGAGGTCGAGGCTATCTCAGATATGAGATGGCGCCCCTTGAGGGGTCCGTTTGGGTGAGTGACCGTCAGTGACTCCTGGTGGAACGGGTGCGACGCCACCCGAAAGGTCCCGGCAAATCCATTGATGTCGTACGACGTCCCGTACTGCTGCGCGTGTGGCGGGGCCCGCTCTTCCCGCCGGTGGTGATGGACCAGGAGTGCCTGTTGATGTTCAGGCGCACTCCGGGCAGGATCCGGAAAGTCTTGCGGAACGTGAGTGACATGCGAGGGTTTCCTTTGGTTGCCGACTCGGTCCGGATACCCCGACTCGCCGAACTGATGGCATACCGAAGGCTGTCGGGGGCGCGGAGCGGGCGGGGAAGTGCTCAGCCGGCGGACTCGAGGGTGCGGGAGAACTCGGCTCCGAGCTGCGACATCAGATGCGTGAACTCCTTCTCGGCGACGGCCTCGCGCAGGACCACCAGTACGGCGCGGATGCCCCGGTCCACCTCGTCCTCCTTGAGCATGTTGCGCTCGGCCACACGGAGCACCGTGTCCTCCCAGCCGAAGTGCTCGATGCGTGTCGTGGTCCCCCGGTGCACGGACTCCGCCAGGCCGTCCGGGAGCTCCGCCTCCAGGTCCCGGGCGTCGACCGTGCTCAGCCGGTGGGTGAGTGTCTCGAGGGTGGCCCGGGTGAGGTCGGCCGCTTCCTGCCGGGTGAGCCCTGTGCGCTCGGAAACCGTCCGGATGAACTCCTTCGCGTCCATGCCCGCACTCCTTCGCTGCCGTGCCGTCGGAGGGCCTCGGCCCTTCCGGCAAGCGTGACACGGGGTGGCGGTACGTGCTCGGCCACGCCGAGGGCAGGGCAGAGCAGGGCCGGGCATGACCATCACGCCCCCATGTACTAGAGTTATCTCGACATCGAGATATCTGCCGGGGCGCCCCGCAGCCGCCGACTTAGTAAGGCTTACCTAACTTAGTCTTACCTTAGCTGATCGGCCAAGTCGTCGTGGCGGCAGGATTGCGGTGGTACGCGCACATCAATGAAGGAGACTGTCGTGTCGGCGAACAGCTTCGACGCCCGCAGCACGCTGCAGGTGGGCGACGAGTCGTACGAGATCTTCCGGCTGGACAAGGTGGAGGGCTCGGCCCGCCTGCCGTACAGCCTCAAGGTCCTGCTGGAGAACCTGCTCCGCACCGAGGACGGCGCGAACATCACCGCCGACCACATCCGCGCCCTCGGCAGCTGGGACTCCCAGGCCCAGCCGTCGCAGGAGATCCAGTTCACGCCGGCTCGCGTGATCATGCAGGACTTCACCGGCGTCCCGTGTGTCGTGGACCTCGCGACCATGCGTGAGGCCGTGAAGGAACTGGGCGGCGACCCCGCCAAGATCAACCCGCTGGCCCCCGCCGAGCTGGTCATCGACCACTCCGTCATCGCCGACAAGTTCGGCACGAACGACGCCTTCAAGCTGAACGTCGAGCTGGAGTACGGCCGCAACAAGGAGCGCTACCAGTTCCTGCGCTGGGGCCAGACCGCCTTCGACGAGTTCAAGGTCGTCCCGCCGGGCACCGGCATCGTCCACCAGGTGAACATCGAGCACCTGGCCCGCACGGTCATGGTGCGCAACGGCCAGGCCTACCCCGACACCCTGGTCGGCACCGACTCCCACACCACCATGGTCAACGGCCTCGGCGTCCTCGGCTGGGGCGTCGGCGGCATCGAGGCCGAGGCCGCGATGCTCGGTCAGCCGGTCTCCATGCTCATCCCGCGCGTCGTCGGCTTCAAGCTCACCGGTGAGCTCAAGCCCGGCACCACCGCCACCGACCTGGTGCTGACCATCACCGAGATGCTCCGCAAGCACGGTGTGGTCGGCAAGTTCGTCGAGTTCTACGGTGAGGGCGTCGCCGCCACCTCTCTCGCCAACCGCGCCACCATCGGCAACATGTCGCCGGAGTTCGGCTCCACCGCCGCGATCTTCCCGATCGACGACGAGACCCTGAACTACCTGCGCCTGACCGGCCGCAGCGACCAGCAGGTCGCGCTGGTCGAGGCCTACGCCAAGGCGCAGGGCCTCTGGCTGGACCCGAAGGCCGAGCCGGACTTCTCCGAGAAGCTCGAGCTGGACCTGTCCACGGTCGTCCCGTCGATCGCCGGCCCGAAGCGCCCGCAGGACCGCATCGTCCTGGCAGGCGCCGCCGAGCAGTTCAAGGTCGACGTCCGCAACTACGTGGACACCGCCGACGAGGCGGGCAAGGAGTCCTTCCCGGCCTCCGACGCCCCGGCGTCCGCCAACGGCGTGCCGTCCAACCCGGTCCAGGTCACCGCCCCCGACGGCACGACCTACACGCTGGACCACGGTGCGGTGACGGTCGCGGCCATCACCTCCTGCACCAACACCTCCAACCCGTACGTCATGGTCGCCGCGGCGCTCGTGGCGAAGAAGGCGGTCGAGAAGGGCCTGACCCGCAAGCCGTGGGTCAAGACCACCCTCGCTCCGGGCTCCAAGGTCGTCACCGACTACTTCGACAAGGCGGGCCTGACCCCGTACCTCGACAAGGTCGGCTTCAACCTGGTCGGTTACGGCTGCACCACCTGCATCGGCAACTCCGGCCCGCTGCCGGAGGAGGTCTCCAAGGCCGTCAACGACCATGACCTCGCGGTCACTTCGGTCCTCTCCGGCAACCGGAACTTCGAGGGCCGCATCAACCCCGACGTCAAGATGAACTACCTGGCCTCCCCGCCGCTGGTCGTCGCATACGCCCTCGCGGGCTCCATGAAGGTGGACATCACCAGGGACGCCCTGGGCACCGACCAGGATGGCAACCCGGTCCACCTGAAGGACATCTGGCCGACCGAGGCCGAGGTCAACGACGTCGTGGCCAACGCCATCGGCGAGGACATGTTCAACAAGTCCTACCAGGACGTCTTCGCCGGCGACGCCCAGTGGCAGTCGCTGCCGATCCCCACCGGCAACACCTTCGAGTGGGACGCGGAGTCGACGTACGTCCGCAAGCCCCCGTACTTCGAGGGCATGCAGATGGAGCCGGCCCCGGTCACCGACATCGCCGGTGCCCGTGTCCTCGCGAAGCTGGGCGACTCGGTCACCACCGACCACATCTCCCCGGCCGGCGCGATCAAGGCCGACACCCCGGCCGGCAAGTACCTCACCGAGCACGGTGTGGAACGCCGTGACTTCAACAGCTACGGCTCGCGCCGCGGCAACCACGAGGTCATGATCCGCGGTACGTTCGCCAACATCCGGCTGCGCAACCAGATCGCGCCGGGCACCGAGGGCGGCTACACCCGCGACTTCACCCAGGCCGACGCGCCGGTGTCGTTCATCTACGACGCCTCGCGCAATTACATCGAGCAGGGCATCCCGCTGGTCGTCCTGGCCGGCAAGGAGTACGGCTCCGGCTCGTCCCGCGACTGGGCGGCCAAGGGCACCGCGCTGCTCGGCGTGAAGGCCGTCATCGCCGAGTCCTACGAGCGCATCCACCGCTCGAACCTCATCGGCATGGGCGTTCTGCCGCTCCAGTTCCCGGAGGGCCAGAGCGCCGAGTCCCTCGGCCTGACGGGTCAGGAGACCTTCTCCATCTCCGGCGTCACCGAGCTGAACGAGGGCACCACGCCGCGCACGGTCAAGGTCACCACCGACAGCGGCGTCGAGTTCGACGCGGTCGTCCGCATCGACACCCCCGGTGAGGCCGACTACTACCGCAACGGCGGCATCATGCAGTACGTGCTGCGCAACCTGATCCGCAAGTAAGCGGTCAGGGCCGCCCGTTGGCGGTCCGGTACGGTCGCCATCGGGCCGCAACCCCGGCAAGGGGTTGCGGCCCGATGCCTTTGCCCGCCCGTGCGGGGTCCCTCAGATCCACCCCGCGGCCTGAGCTATCGCGAACGGCGCCGGGACCAGGGTGGTCATGCCGAGCCACAGGTTCAGCGGTCTGCCCTCCTGCCAGGGCATGAGGATGTCCACGACCAGGATCATGCCGAGGACGAACGCGCCTCCCAGGACCGCGCCGAGCATCATGCCGATCGCATGGTCGGGCGACTGCTTGGCGCAGCCGAACCCCCCGCCGCAGGGCATCAGCGCATAGCGGCTGAGCAGCCAGCGCACGCACACGCCCGGGACGATCGCGGCCATCCCGATGAGGAGGTTCGCCACCGCGGCCGCCCACCAGGAACCGGCGGTGCCCTCCTTGTGGCCACCGTCCGTACCGGAACCGTGCACAGTGCGCCCTCTCCCCGCTCGCCGTGTTCGTACAGATAGATGACCAGGGGAGCACTCGGGTTGCCCCGCGCGCCCCCCAGGGCGGCCAACACCGCTCCCACGAGTGACGTTTCGCGGCTCGGGGAACACGTCGGGTTGATTCGCCGGCGTCGTCCGTGCGGGGGCGGCGGGGGTGCGCATGGCGAAGGGGGCACCTTGCGGGCCGGCGTCCTCGCTCCGCACCGTGGATGACGGAACGTCAACATCCAGTGCCAGCCGCGTGGTTCGAGGTACTCGGGCGGACCGGGTGGCCGGTGTGTGAGCCACCCGGTCCGCGAGCCGGTCCGACCCGGGGGGAGAGGGTCGGACCGGGTGATAAGTGGCTTGTGCGCTGCCCGCGGCGGCGACAACGTTGTCGGGATGGTCTGTACATGACTGTACTCCCTGAACAGACAACGATGTCAAGGTCGTTCGCCCGTAAGGCTGACACTGGGCGGGAACGGGCCCGGACCCACTCCGTCCAGGTGCCGCAGGCGGCCGCGATGAGCAGGCTCTGGTCGACGAAGCCCGGGGCATCCCGGGCCACGACGGCCTCGGCGATCTCGTCCTGGTACGTCCTCTCGGTGCTCGGCATGTATCCGCAGGTGCCGTCCCGGGCCGAACTCGTCCTGGCGTCACCCCTGTTCCCGCGTGTCCACATCGACCGGCCGCGCGGCGGCGACATCGACATACGCGCCGAGGGCGCGGCCATGAGGTCCCGTACGTGCAGTCGCTGAAGGTCGACGGCCGCGCCACGGCGAGCCCCGCAGAGGGCGCGGTGAGGACGGTGCCCAGGAGATCACCGACACTCTCGCGGTGGGCTGAGCGGCGGTCGCGGGAAAACGAGGGGCGGGCGCGGAGGGAACTCCGCGCCCGCCCTGTCCGTGCGGTGGGTCAGGCCAGCAGCTCCACCTCCGCCAGGGTCGACGCCCCGATCAGGACCAGGCGGTAGTGCGTGTACGAGCCGGTGCGCGGGATCGAGAACGCCCTGGTCTGCCGGTCCCAGGCGAAGGACTCACCCGAGCGTTCGTCCAGGGTGGTCCACTGCGCGCCGTCCTGGGAGCCCTGCAGGGTCCAGCCCGTGGGTGCCTTCGTGTGGTCCGCCGGCGACGTCAGCGTGTACTGCGCGGCCTTGGTGGCGCCCGTGACCGGAAGGTCCACGCTCGTCACGTCGGCCTCCGTCGCCGACGTGTTGTCGAACAGCGCTCCGTCGCCCTTCAGCACGTCCGCACGGGGAGAGGGCACCTTGTCGTCCTGAGTGATCGACACCGGGGCCGCGTTCTTCCCCGTGCCCCAGGCCGACGGCCGCGGACCCATGTCGAAGTCCAGCACCCCGCCCTTGGACAGCAGCGAGTGCGGCAGCGACGTCGACGTCCACTGCTTGCCGTTCACCTTCAGGCCCTGGACGTACACGTTCCTGGTGCTGTTCTTCGGCGCGTTGACGACGAGTTTCTCGCCGTTGTCGAGGTGCACCGTCGCCTTGGTGAACAGCGGCGATCCGATGGCGTACTCGCCGCTGCCCATCACCAGCGGGTAGAAGCCGAGGGCCGAGAAGACGTACCAGGCCGACTGCTCGCCGTTGTCCTCGTCGCCGTGGTAACCCTGGCCGATCTCGCTGCCGGTGTAGAGCCGGGAGAGGACCTCACGGACGTTCGCCTGAGCCTTCCAGGGTTCGCCCGCCGCGTCGTACATGTAGATCACGTGGTGGGCGACCTGGTTGGAGTGCCCGTACATGCCCATACGGACATCGCGCGCCTCGGTCATCTCGTGGATGACACCCCCGTAGGAGCCGACGAACTCCGGGGAGGCCGTCTCGGGCGTCGCGAAGTACTCGTCGAGCTTGTCCGCCAGCTTGGTGCGGCCGCCATACAGGTTCGCCAGGCCCCGGCTGTCCTGCGGGGCCGTAAAGGCGTAGCCCCAGCCGTTGGTCTCCGTGTAGTCGTAGCCCCACACCCGCGGATCGTACGTGGACGAGTCCAAGCGCCAGTTGCCCTGCGCGTCCCGGCCCTGGAAGAAGCCGGCCTTCGCGTCGAAGAGGTCGACGTAGTCCTGGGCTCGGTTGAGGAAGTACGTCGACTCCTCCTGGTAGCGCTTCCTGCCGGTCTTCTCGTAGAGCGCCCGGCCCATCTGCGCGATGCCATAGTCGTTGACGTAGCCCTCCATCGCCCACGACAAGCCCTCACCGGTGGCGGTGCTGGTGTAGCCGAGGAACGGGGAGGTCGCCATGCCCTTGCGGCCCACCCCGGACGCGGGCGGTGCGACCGTCGCGTTCTTGACCGCCGCGTCGTAGGCGGCCTGCGCGTCGAACTTCACACCCTTCACATAGGCGTCCGCGAACGCGACGTCCGACGAGGTGCCCGTCATCAGGTCCGCGTAGCCGGGCGAGGACCAGCGGGAGGTCCAGCCGCCGTCCTTGTACTGCTGGACGAAGCCGTCCACCAGTTCGCCCGCCTGCTTCGGTGTGAAGAACGAGTACGCCGGCCAGGTCGTCCGGTAGGTGTCCCAGAAGCCGTTGTTCACGTACACCTTGCCATCGACGATCTTCGCGCCGGTGTGCGTGGGCGTGTCCGGCCCCGTCATCGGGGAGAAGGGGGAGGCGTACCGGTAGGTGGAATCGACCTTCTCGAAACCGGAGTTGGGGTAGAGGTAGAGCCGGTAGAGCGAGGAGTACAGCGTGGTCAGCTGGTCGGCCGACGCCCCCTCGACCTCGACCTTGCCGAGCAGCTTGTCCCACGCCTGCTGCGCGGACTTCCTGACCGAGTCGAAAGAGGTCCCGTCGGGGATCTCCTGGCCCAGGCTGTCCTTCGCCTGGTCGATGCTGATGAGCGAGGTGGCGAGGCGCAGGGTCACTGTGTGGTCGGCGCCCGGCTTGAAGCGCAGGTACCCCTTCACCCCCGAGGAGGCGCCGTCGGTCACGGGCGCGTCGAACACGCCGTAGACGAACAGCCGTGTCGCCCCGGTCGACAGCCCGGACTTCACATCCGAGAAGCCGGTGACGATCCCGTTATCCTTGTCGAGCGTCAGCCCCGCCTGCTCGGTCACGTTGTCGAAGATCACACTGGCGTCGTTACCCGGGTAGGTGAACCGCAGCACCGCCGCGTGGTCCGTCGGCGTCATCTCCGCCTTCAGTCCGTTCTCGAAGGTGACCCCGTAGTAGTACGGGCGCGCGATCTCGTTCTCGTGCCGGAAGGCCAGCCCCCGTGCCGCACGGCCGGTGTCCGGGGTGCCGGAGACAGCCGACGGCATCACCTGGAACGTCTGCCGATCGCCCATCCACGGGCTCGGCTCATGGCTGGCGCTGAACGCCTCGATGGTGGGCAGATTGTCGTCGTTGTTGGCCCGGGCGTAGTCGTACAGCCAGCTCAGCGACCCCGCGTTGGTCACCGGCGTCCAGAAGTTGAAGCCGTGCGGCACGGCCGTCGCCGGGAAGTTGTTGCCCCGGGAGAAGGCGCCGCTGGAGTCGGTCCCACGGGTCGTCAGCGCGTAGTCGGACAGGTGCGCCTTGGGCTTGTCCGGCGGTGCGACCTTCAGAGCCACGTCGTCCAGCCAGCCGCGGAACTTGGCCGGCCCCTTGGGCGAGTCGTAGGCGACCAGGATCCGGTCCACGGTCTTGCCGGCCGCGACCGACCCGATCCGCGACGCCACGTTGTTCCACTGATTGACGTACAGGACCTTGGCCGAGCCCTGCCCCTGCGGGGTCAGCGCGAACCCGTGCTGGTCGAGCGCCCCGAGGCCGCTCAGATAGGTCCCGTCGGTGAAGGCCAGGTCGACGGAGACGTTCGTGGCGTCGTAGTCCCGGTCCCCGTCCGCCATCGACGGGAAGATCCGGTACGACAGCCCGGTGTCCCGCTCGACGCGCACGTTCACGTCGAAGACCTTGTTGTACGAGTACGCCCGCCCGCTCGTCGTGTGCGTCCCGGCGTACCGCAGCGCCCGCTTGCCCGTGAAGCCCATGCCCGCCTTGGCGGTGGGGGAGCCGATCGGGCCGCGGTCCACCAACGTGCGCATGTCCTTGGGCGTGGGCTCGGTGCTGTTGCCCGTGGAGAACTGCACGTCGGCGAGTTGCAGGAGGTCGGCGCCGTGGTTCTTGGCGATGTCCAGCCGGAAGTGCTGGTACTCGGCCGGCTCGGCGAGATCGTAGGAATGCGTCTGGAAGCGCTCGCCGAACGACTCGCCGGTGCGGGTGTCGAGGGTCTTCCAGTCCTTGCCGTCCGTGGAGCCCTGCAGGGTCCAGTCGGCCGGGTCGCGCTCCGCGACGTCGTTGGCCGACGTCAGGGCGTAGGTCACGACCTTGACCGGCGCGTCGAAGTCGAACTCCACCCAGCCGGTCGGGACGAACGTGAGCCACTTGGTGCCCGGTTCGCCGTCGATCAGGTTCTCCTTGACCTCACCGCCGCCCGTGTTCTCCGCGCTGGCCCGGACACCGCTGACCTCGTCCGTCACATTGCCCGGGATGCCGGTCGTATAACCGCCGTCCACGCCGGACGCCCTCTTCGAACCGTCCGCCGCCGTGTCGACGGTGTTCAGCCATGTCGGCGCGGGCTCACCCGATTCGAACGACGAGGCGAACTCCCGGTCGGCGGGCGCCGCCTGGGCGGGAAGTGCCGTGGCCGCGCCCTGTGCGGCCACGAGCAAAGCGAAGGCGGCCGTTGCGACGACCGCCGTCGGAGCCCATCTGTGCCGAGATCTGTGCTGCATACGCAAGCACCCTCCGTGCGCTGAGAAAATATGGACAACGTTGTCAACTCGCTGCGCAAGGACCAGTAGGTAGTCAAGTGACCCATGGTGTCAAGGGTGTTGGGTGTGGCATTCGGGCTCATTGCGGTTGATATCCCATTCGTGGGGCGCACGAGCATCCCTTATTTCCGCGAGGTCTCAACTCGGAAAAGCAAAGCGTCAACCTTGCATTCGATCTTGCCCAGTTGGCGGGAAGTGGACTATACCTGTCGGCGTCCCGGCGGCCATCTGTGCGGCGGCTATGGACAGGTATGACCGGTGGGAATCGGGGGGCGGCTGCGTTTCGGACATGGCCGACTGTCGTACCACCCGACTAATCCCTCGTGCACGACCCCAGCTTCACCATCACCGCGGTGCCGGGGAGGATCCGGTTCACCGCCTGAGTCCTGGAGAAGGCGAGGACTTGAGCATGGGATCCACTTCCGGCGAGAACACCACCCGCCAAGGCGTCGGCCGCCGCGATCTGATCAAGCGGTCCGCCGCGCTCGGTCTGATCACCGTCCCCACGATGAGCTTCCTTTCCGCGTGCGCCAGCGGTGGCGGGGGCGACGACTCCGGTAACAAGGAAACCAAGGGGACGACGTCCAAGACGAACCCCTTCGGTGTGGAGAAGGGCGGCAAGCTCGACGTCGTCATCTTCAAGGGCGGTTACGGCGACGACTATGCCAAGGCGTGGGAGGGCGATTACCAGACGAAGCTGGGCATCACCTCGACCCACACCGGCACCCAGGAGATCACGGGCAAGCTGCAGCCCCGCTTCAACGCCGGCAACCCGCCGGACATCGTGGACGACTCCGGCGCCCAGCAGATCAAGGTCGACGTGCTGTACAAGAACGGCCAGTTGCTGGACCTCGCCGAGGTCCTCGACGCGCCGTCCGTCGACGACCCGAGCAAGAAGGTCCGCGACACCCTCATCCCCGGCACCCTCGACCCGGGCGTGCAGGAGGGCAAGGTCGTCGCCCTCAACTACATCTACACGGTGTGGGGCCTCTGGTACTCCGGCAAGCTCTTCAAGGAGAAGGGCTGGGACGCACCGAAGACCTGGGACGACTTCCTCGCCATCTGTCAGGACGCCAAGAAGCAGGGCATCGGCGGCCTCGCCCACCAGGGCAAGTACCCGTACTACATCAATGTCGCCATCATGGACATGATCGCCAAGAAGGGCGGCATCGACGCCGTCAAGGCGATCGACAACCTCGACCCGAAGGCGTTCGTGGGGTCCGACGCCGCCAAGGCGGGCATCGAGGCGGTCTACGAGGTCGTGGAGAAGGGCCTGCTGATGCCCGGCACGAACGGCCTGACCCACACCGAGTCGCAGACCCGCTGGAACCAGTACAAGGCCGCCTTCATCACCTGCGGCTCCTGGCTGGAGAACGAGCAGCTCAAGCAGACCCCGGCGGACTTCGACATGAAGTTCCTGCCGATGCCGCTGCTGTCCGGCAGCCAGATGCCCTTCGAGGCGATCCGGGCCGGCTCCGGCGAGCCCTTCATCATCCCCGCCAAGGCCAAGAACCTGCCCGCGGCCAAGGAGTTCATGCGGCGGATGCTCTCCAAGGAGTGGTCGACGCTCTTTGCCAAGCAGGCCAACTCGCTCACCATCCTCCAGGACGGGGTCGACTCGAGCGTGACGCTGCGTCCGGGTACGCAGTCCACCGTCGAGGCGTCCAAGGCGGCCGGTTCCAACACCTTCCGCTACCTCTACCCCGACTGGTACAGCGAGATGGACACCGCCATCCAGAACGCGTCCAACGAGCTCATGGCCAAGCGCATCCAGCCCGCGGAGTGGCTGAAGCGCTGTCAGGCCGCGGTCGACAAGCAGGCCCAGGACCCGGCCAGCAAGAAGAACCACCACGACTGAGCTCGCTCGACCGACCGCATTCCGGGCCGGAAACCGTCGTATTCGGTGGTTTCCGGCCCGCACGGCACACCAGGGGCAGGCACGCCTATGCGCAGAGGGCAGTACCGGTTCGTCGCGGGATTTCTCTTCGTCCCCGTGGCGCTCTATCTGATCTTCGTGATCTGGCCGTACATCCAGACGTTCGGCTATTCGCTGACCGACTGGAAAGGCCAGTCGCAGACCTTCAAGTTCGTCGGACTCGACAACTACCGCGCGCTCTTGCAGGACGACGTCTTCCTGCAGGCCATCTGGCACAACATCCTGTTTCTGGTGTTCATCCCGGTGATCACCATTCTGCTCGCCCTCTTCTTCGCCTTCATGGTGAACGCGGGCGGCCGCGGACGGGCCGGTGGAGTGCAGGGCGTGGGCGGATCGAAGTTCTACAAGATCGTGTACTTCTTTCCGCAGGTTCTGTCGCTGGCGATTCTCGCGGTGCTGTTCAACGCGGTGTACCGCAGTGACGGCGGCGGTCTGCTCAACGGCTTCCTGATCAAGCTGGGCCTGGTCGACGGGAACAACCCGGTGGAATGGCTCAACGAGCCCAACCTGGTCCTGTGGGCACTGATCCTGGTCGTGGTCTGGCACGGCGTCGGCTTCTACCTGGTGCTGTTCTCGGCCGCCATGCAGTCCATTCCGAAGGACATCTACGAGGCGGCCCTGATCGACGGGACGAACCGGTCCCAGTCGTTCTTCCGCATCACCCTGCCGCTGCTCTGGGACACCGTGCAGACGGCCTGGGTGTACCTGGGCATCGTGGCCATGGACATGTTCGTCCTGGTCTCCTCGATGACCCAGAACATGGGCGCCTACGGCGGCGGCCCCGACCATCACAGCGACGTCATGTCGACCGTGATGATGCGCAACTTCCTCTACTTCGGCAAGAGCGGCTACGCCTGCGCCATGGGCGTCGTCATGCTGCTGCTCACCCTCGTCCTGTCCGTGGTCACGCTGCGCGCCACCCGCCGCGAGCGCATCGAGTTCTGAGCGGGAGTAACGACGATGAGTGCACCCCTCAAGGAGACCCCCGCCACCGGCACGGCCCCCTCCGGGGCCCCGGTGAGCAAGGCGCCGGCCCGCGCCGGCCACCGCCCGGGCGAAGGCGTCGTCCTGAACGTCTTCTCGCACGGCTTCCTGGCCCTGTGGGCCCTGCTGATCGTGCTGCCGCTACTGTGGCTGGTGCTCAGCTCCTTCAAGACCGACGCGCAGATCGGCGGCTCGGCCTTCGGCTGGCCGCACGAGTGGTCCTTCGACGTCTTCCGGCGCGCGTGGGACAAGGGCATCGGCGACTACTTTCTGAACACCGTCATCGTGCTGGTCTTCTCCGTGCCGCTGACGATGCTGTTCGGTTCGATGGCCGCGTATGTGATCGCCCGCTACCAGTTCCCGGGCAACCGGCTGCTCTACTACTTCTTCGTCGCGGGCGCGATGTTCCCCGTGTTCCTCGCCCTCGTCCCGCTGTTCTTCATGGTCAAACGGCTGGACATGCTGAACACCTACCAGGGCCTGATCCTGGTCTACATCGCCTACTCGATGCCGTTCACGGTGTTCTTCATGCATGCCTTCTTCCGGACCCTGCCTACGGCGGTCTTCGAGGCGGCGGTCCTGGACGGAGCCTCGCACACCCGGACCTTCTTCCAGGTGATGCTTCCGATGGCGAAGCCGGGTCTGATCAGCGTCGGGATCTTCAACACCCTGGGTCAGTGGAACCAGTTCATCCTGCCGACGGTCCTGATGCAGCCGCAGAGCGGCGACGACCCCGAACGCTATGTCCTCACCCAGGGCCTCATCCAGCTCCAGCAGCAACAGGGGTATGCCTCTGACCTGCCCGTTCTCTTCGCGGGTGTGACAATCGCCATGATCCCGATGCTGGCGGTCTACCTGTCCTTCCAGCGTCAGGTGCAGGCCGGACTGACGTCCGCGACGCTTAAGTAGACCCGGCCGGAGCCCAGCGTTCCACAGCGGTCCGTGCGCGCGCCGCTCCTCGCTCCGGGGCGGCGCGCGTAGCTGTGTCCAAGGACCCGGATGCGGTTCAACCTCTTGACGGGAGGCAACCCGAACGGCTCAGCTTAGAGTTCACTAGTTGGACGTAGGCGGGGCCTCATCGAGGCGGCCCCGTGCTCAGGAGGTCGTCGTGGAGACTCCAGGGTCGCAGTCGTCGCTGCACCGAGCCAACCTGGAGCGGGTTGTACGCGCCGTGCGGCTGGCCGGATCCCTCACGCAGGCGGAGATCGCGAGGACGACGGGCCTGTCGGCGGCGACGGTCTCCAACATCGTTCGGGAACTCAAGGACGGCGGAACCGTCGAGGTCACGCCCACGTCATCGGGTGGCCGCAGGGCCCGCAGCGTCTCCCTCAGCGGCGACGCCGGCATCGTCATCGGCGTCGACTTCGGGCACACCCATTTGCGCGTCGCGATCGGGAACCTCGCCCACCAGGTGCTCGCCGAGGAGGCCGAACCGCTGGACGTGGACGCCTCCGCCGCGCAGGGCTTCGACCGGGCGGAACAGCTGGTCAGCAGGCTGATCGAGGCCACCGGAGTGGACCGCTCCAAGATCGCCGGCGTGGGTCTCGGGGTGCCCGGCCCCATCGACGTCGAGTCGGGCACACTCGGCTCCACCGCCATCCTGCCGGGCTGGACCGGCGCCAGGCCCGCCGAGGAGCTGCGGGGGCGGCTCGGCGTGCCGGTGCACGTGGACAACGACGCCAACCTCGGCGCCCTGGGCGAGCTGGTCTGGGGCAGCGGCCGAGGGGTCAAGGACCTGGCGTACATCAAGGTGGCGAGCGGTGTCGGCGCCGGTCTGGTGATCGAGGGCAAGATCTACCGGGGCCCCGGGGGCACGGCCGGAGAAATCGGGCATATCACCCTTGATGAATCCGGTCCGGTCTGCCGCTGCGGCAACCGCGGATGCCTGGAGACGTTCGCGGCGGCGCGGTACGTGCTGCCGTTGCTCCAGCCCAGCCATGGCGCCGATCTGACCATGGAAGGCGTGGTCAGGCTGGCTCGGGACGGTGATCCGGGCTGCCGTCGGGTGATCGCCGACGTCGGCCGCCACATCGGCAGTGGAGTCGCCAATCTCTGCAATCTGCTGAACCCGAGCCGGGTGGTCCTGGGCGGTGATCTCGCCGAGGCCGGGGAGCTGGTTCTCGGGCCCATCAGGGAGTCGGTCGGCCGGTACGCGATCCCCAGTGCCGCCCGCCAGCTCTCGGTGTTGCCAGGGGCTCTCGGGGGCCGCGCGGAGGTGCTGGGAGCGCTTGCTCTGGCACTCAGCGAGATGGGCGATTCGACCCTTTTGGAGGGAACCCTACCTGCCGTTGCCCCTGCCTTCACTTAGAGAACGGATGGCACCGTTGCCATCTCGTTAAGGATTTACTTCTTGACGTCGCACGTGCGGCCGAGTTGACTTCCAGCCACCTCGGCCGCAACGACGCGGCCTCGTCAGGGAGGTTTCTGAAGTGAACACGCGTATGCGTCGTGCGGCCTTCGCCGTTGCTGCTGGTGCCATGGCCGTCTCGCTGGCCGCCTGTGGCAGCGCCAAGGAGTCCGGTGGTGGCTCCGCCTCGTCGTCCCCGAGCACCAACAAGGGCGACGCCATCAAGGTCGGTCTGCTTCTCCCCGAGAACCAGACCGCGCGTTACGAGAAGTTCGACCGCCCCTTGATCGAGAAGAAGGTCAAGGAGCTCACGAACGGCAAGGGCGAGGTCGTCTACGCCAACGCCAAGCAGGACGCCAGCCAGCAGAACCAGCAGGTCGACACCATGATCACCAACAAGGTCGACGTGCTGATCGTGGACGCGGTGGACTCCGCGGCCATCAAGAACTCGGTCCAGAAGGCGAAGGACGCCGGCATCCCGGTCGTCGCCTACGACCGTCTGGCGCAGGGCCCGATCAGCGCCTACACCTCGTTCGACAACGAGACCGTCGGCAAGACCCAGGGTCAGGCCCTCCTCGACGCGCTGGGCTCCAAGGCCAAGTCCGGCAAGATCGTCATGATGAACGGCTCCGTCACCGACCCGAACGCCGCACAGTTCAAGAAGGGCGCCCACGAGGTGCTCGACGGCAAGGTGAACGTCGGCAAGGAGTACGACACCAAGGACTGGAAGCCGGAGAACGCCAACACCAACATGGAGGGCGCCATCTCCGCCCTCGGCAAGAAGAACATCATCGGCGTCTACTCCGCCAACGACGGCATGGCCGGCGGTATCATCACCGCCCTCAAGGCCGCCGGGATCAACAACATCCCGGTCACCGGCCAGGACGCGGAGCTCGCCGGTGTGCAGCGCATCGTCGCCGGTACGCAGTTCATGAGCGTCTACAAGCCGTACGCCCCCGAGGCCGACGCCGCCGCCGAGATGGCCGTCGCGCTCGCCCAGGGCAAGACGCTCGACTCGATAGCCAAGGACAAGGTCGACAGCCCGACCACCCAGCAGGTCCCGTCGGTCCTGGTCCCGGTCCAGTCGCTGACCAAGGACAAGATCAAGGACACCGTCGTCAAGGACGGCGTCTACACGGTCGCCGACATCTGCACGGCCCAGTTCAAGGCGGCCTGCGACAAGATCGGTCTGAAGTAATAGACCGCGAGCCCTTTCCCCGTACGGGAATTCCCTCTTGAATTCCCGTACGGGACTGGCGAACTAGGCTCCTCCGGCGCCCCGCAGTCACCAGCCCCGCAAGCTCGTCGCGGGGCGCCGGACGGAATATCCCCCTAATCTTCTGCACAACCTCCCGCCGGGTCAGGCGGCGAAGGAGATGGTTCACGTGTCCGCTACGCCCGTGCTGGCGTTGCGCGGGGTCTCCAAGCGTTTCGGTGCCGTTCAGGCGCTCACCGACGTAGAGCTTGAGGTCCACGCCGGTGAGGTGGTCGCCCTGGTCGGCGACAACGGCGCCGGAAAATCCACGCTGGTCAAGACGATCGCCGGTGTGCACCCCATCGATGAGGGCGTCATCGAATGGGAAGGCAAGCCCGTACAGATCAACAAGCCGCACGACGCCCAGAGCCTGGGCATCGCGACGGTGTACCAGGACCTCGCGCTGTGCGACAACATCGATGTTGTCGGCAACCTCTACCTCGGCCGCGAGGTCGTGAAGCGCGGTGTCCTGGACGAGGTCGAGATGGAGCGGCGCTCGCGTGAGCTGCTGGACCAGCTGTCGATCCGCATCCCCAGCGTCCGCATCCCCATCGCCTCGCTCTCCGGCGGTCAGCGTCAGACCGTGGCCATCGCCCGTTCCATGCTCGGCGAGCCCAAGCTGGTCATCCTCGACGAGCCCACCGCCGCCCTCGGTGTCGAGCAGACCGCCCAGGTCCTCGACCTCGTGGAGCGCCTGCGCGAGCGCGGTTACGCCGTGATCCTCATCAGCCACAACATGGCCGACGTGAAGGCCGTCGCCGACAAGGTGGCGGTGCTGCGTCTGGGGCGCAACAACGGCGTCTTCGAGGTCAAGTCGACCTCGCAGGAAGAGATCATCTCCGCCATCACCGGCGCCACGGACAACGCCGTGACCCGTCGTGCGGCGCGCAGCAATGGGGAGATCAAGAAGTGAGCATCGACAAGACCTCCACGCCCGCCGAGGACCACGTCGTGGAGAACCCCGAGGCGGCCGCCCAGGCCGTCACCGCCGTCGACCCCCGGCTGCTGGTGCGTGAGCAGGGCCTCAAGGGCTATGTCACCGAGTTCAAGCGCAAGTTGAAGGCCGGTGACCTCGGTGCCATTCCGGTCGTCATCGGTCTGGCGATCATCTGGATCATCTTCCAGAGCCTGAACTCCAACTTCCTCACCGCCGGCAACCTCTCCGACATCTCCGTCGCCATGGTCGGCACGGGCATGATCGCCGTCGGTATCGTCTTCGTGCTGCTGCTCGGCGAGATCGACCTGTCGGTCGGTTCGGTCTCCGGTGTCGCGGGCGCCTCCTACGCGGTGCTGACCGTCACCCACGGCATGAACGCCTGGCTCGCCTTCGTGCTGGCCATCCTGACGGGCACCGTCGCGGGCGCGATCCACGGCTTCTTCTTCGCGAAGATCGGTGTGCCGGCGTTCGCGGTCACCCTGGCCGGTCTGCTGTTCTGGAACGGCTTCATGCTCCAGATCCTGGGTGACAGCGGCACCATCAACCTGGACAGCGAGGGCCTCGTCGCCAAGCTGACCAGCTACTACTTCTCCGACGTGGCCGCCTCCTACGGGCTCGCCCTCGCGGTGACGGTGATCTTCTTCCTCAGCTCCTACTTCGGCAACAGGCGGCGCGAGGCCGCCGGTGTGCCGTCCCGGCCGCTGAGCGAGACCATCCTGCGCACGGTGCTGCTGGCGATCGTCGCCTTCGCCGTGGCGGCCGTCTACAACCAGTACAAGGGTCTGCCGCTGGCCGTGGTGATCTTCGTCGGCGTGCTGCTGATCACCGACTTCGTGCTGCGCCGCACCGCGTACGGCCGCAAGATCTTCGCCCTCGGTGGCAGCGTCGAGGCCTCTCGGCGTGCCGGTATCAACGTGGATATGGTCCGGATCTCGGTCTTCGCGATCTCCGGCACGTTCGCCGCGATCGGCGGTCTGTTCATCGCCTCGAAGATCGCCTCCGCCAACCAGGGTGCCGGTGGCGGTGACCTGCTGATGAACGCGATCGCCGCGGCGGTCATCGGTGGTACGTCGCTGTTCGGTGGCCGCGGGCGCACGTGGAACGCGCTGCTCGGTGTACTGGTCATCGTGTCCATCCAGTACGGCCTGGCCCTGGAGGGCATCGCCTCGCCGGTCCAGTACATGATCACCGGTGGCGTCCTGCTGGCGACCGTCGTCATCGACGCGGTCACCCGTAAGACGCAGAAGTCGGCCGGCCGCGCGTAAGCGCTCCGCGGGAAGCGCCGTCCGGGTACGGCGGCGGTCCCCCCGGCAGCGGGTCCGCTGTGGCTGATCAAGCCCACGCGGCGGAACCGCATGATGCAACCGGGCCGCGCCCCCCGAGGGGGCGCGGCCCGCGCTCTTGACCTGCGCCCGGTACCGATGGTGGTGCCGGGCCCGGTCGTGTCCCGCCGGACGTGTTGCGCGGAAGGTGAGGGCCGCCCATGATCCGCACAGACGGAACATTAGACTCGACGGGCCCGGCAAAAGCTCGACTCAGCTCTACTGCAAGGAGGCACGGGTGCCGCTGCTGACCCGCATCAGGGGACCGCGCGATCTGGACCGGCTCAGCCTGGAAGAGCTGGACCTGCTGGCAGAGGAGATCCGGACCTTCCTCGTCGGCGCCGTCTCCAAGACCGGCGGCCACCTCGGCCCCAACCTCGGTGTGGTCGAGCTCACCATCGCCCTGCACCGCGTCTTCGACTCGCCCAGGGACAAGGTCCTCTTCGACACCGGTCACCAGGCCTACGTCCACAAGCTGCTCACCGGCCGTCAGGACTTCACCGGGCTGCGCAGCAAGGGCGGCCTGTCCGGGTACCCCTCGCGCGCCGAGTCCGAGCACGACATCATCGAGAACTCGCACGCCTCCACGGTCCTCGGCTGGGCCGACGGCCTCGCCAAGGCCAACCAGCTGCTCGAGCGGGACAGCCACGTCGTGGCCGTCATCGGTGACGGGGCGCTGACCGGCGGCATGGCCTGGGAGGCGCTCAACAACATCGCGGACGCGAAGGACCGCCCGCTGGTCATCGTCGTCAACGACAACGAGCGCTCGTACTCGCCGACGATCGGCGGGCTCGCCAACCATCTGGCCACCCTGCGCACCACGGACGGGTACGAGAAGTTCCTGACCCGCACCAGGGAGGTCCTGGAGCGCACGCCCGTCGTCGGCAGGCCCCTCTACGACACCCTGCACGGCGCCAAGAAGGGTCTGAAGGACTTCATCGCCCCGCAGGGCATGTTCGAGGACCTCGGGCTCAAGTACGTCGGCCCGATCGACGGTCACAACATCGAGGCCCTGGAGTCCGCCCTCTCCCGCGCCAAGCGCTTCGGCGGCCCGGTCATCGTGCACTGCCTCACCGAGAAGGGCCGTGGCTACAAGCCCGCCGAGCAGGACGAGGCCGACCGCTTCCACGGCATCGGGCCCATCCACCCCGACACCGGCCTGCCCATCAAGGCCTCGGCCGCCAGCTGGACTTCCGTGTTCGGCGACGAGATGGTCAAGCTCGGGCGCGAGCGCGACGACATCGTCGCCATCACCGCGGCGATGCTCCAGCCCGTGGGCCTGAAGAAGTTCGCGGACGCCTTCCCGAACCGGATCTACGACGTCGGCATCGCCGAACAGCACGGCGCGGTCTCGGCGGCCGGTCTCGCCACCGGCGGAGTGCACCCCGTCTTCGCGGTGTACGCGACCTTCCTCAACCGCGCCTTCGACCAGGTCCTCATGGACGTCGCCCTGCACAAGTGCGGCGTGACCTTCGTACTCGACCGGGCCGGTGTCACCGGTGACGACGGCGCCTCGCACAACGGCATGTGGGACATGTCGATGCTCCAGGTGGTCCCGGGCCTCAGGATCGCCGCCCCGCGCGACGCCGAACAGCTGCGCGCCCAACTGCGCGAGGCCGTCGACGTCGACGACGCGCCGACCGTGCTGCGCTACTCCAAGGGCGTCGTCGGCCCGGCCGTCCCCGCGGTCGGCACCGTCGGCGGCATGGACGTGCTGCGCAAGGCCGACGCCCCCGTACCGGACGTGCTGCTGGTCTCCGTCGGCGCGCTCGCGCCCATGTGCCTGGAGGTCGCCGACCTCCTCGACAAGCAGGGCATCTCCACCACCGTCGTCGACCCGCGCTGGGTCAAGCCGGTCGACGAGGCGCTCGCCCCGCTCGCCGAGCAGCACCGCGTGGTCGTCACCGTCGAGGACAACTCGCGGGCCGGCGGTGTCGGTTCGGCGATCGCGCAGGCGCTGCGCGACGCGGGCGTGGATGTGCCGCTGCGTGACTTCGGCATCCCGTCGCGCTTCCTCGACCACGCCTCCCGCAAGGAGGTCCTGGCGGAGATCGGCCTGACCGCGCCGGACATCGCCCGGCAGGTCACCGGGCTCGTCGCCAAGCTCGACGGCCGGTTCGACCGTGCGGATGCCCCCGGGGCCGTGGACCCGATGGAGTCCGCACGCGACTGACCTCTTCCCGCTGGGCTGCCTGGGCCGGTTCCGCCATCCTTTACGGTGGCGGAACCGGCCCGTTTGCGTGATCCCCTCGCGCCGGGGCATACGGACTACGCCCCCTCTCGATCATGTCGGGGACGACAAGCGTGGGAGGTCCGCCCGTGAGCCGCACCCTCTTCCGGACGAAGAGCGTCGAACAGTCGATGCGGGATACCGAGGAACCCGAACACGCGCTCAGAAAGACCCTCTCCGCCCTGGACCTGACCGTGTTCGGCGTCGGTGTCATCATCGGCACCGGCATCTTCGTGCTGACCGGCAAGGTGGCCAAGGAGAACGCGGGCCCCGCCGTCTCCCTGGCCTTCGTGGTGGCCGGTGTGGTCTGCGCGCTCGCCGCGCTGTGCTACGCGGAGTTCGCCTCGACGGTCCCCGTCGCGGGATCCGCGTACACGTTCTCCTACGCCACCCTCGGGGAACTGCCCGCCTGGATCATCGGCTGGGACCTGGTCCTGGAGTTCACGCTGGGCACGGCGGTGGTCGCGGTCGGCTGGTCCGGGTACATCCGCTCGCTGATGGACAACGCGGGCTGGCACCTGCCCGACTATCTCGGGGGACGGGACGGGGCGCACGGCTTCGGCTTCGACATCCTGGCCGCCGCGCTGGTCCTCGTGCTCATCGCCATCCTCGTCGTCGGCGTGAAGCTCTCGGCCCGGGTCACCGAACTCGTCGTCGCCATCAAGGTGGCCGTGGTGCTGATCGTGATCATCGCGGGTGCCTTCTTCATCAACAGCGCCAACTACCGGCCGTTCGTCCCGAAGCCGCGACCGGTGGAGGCGGGCGGCACGCTCTCGGCGCCGCTCATCCAGCTGATGTTCGGCTGGGCACCGTCCGACTTCGGCGTGATGGGTATCTTCACCGCCGCCTCCGTCGTCTTCTTCGCCTTCATCGGTTTCGACATCGTGGCGACGACGGCGGAGGAGACCCGCAACCCCCAGCGGGACGTGCCGCGCGGCATCCTCGGCTCGCTGTTGATCTGCACCGTGCTGTACGTGGCGGTGTCCATCGTGGTCACCGGTATGGAGAACTACTCGAAGCTGTCCGTGGACGCCCCGCTCGCCGACGCCTTCAAGTCCGTAGGGCACCCCTGGTTCGCAGGTGTGATCAGCTTCGGGGCCGCCGTCGGCCTGACGACCGTCTGCATGATCCTGCTGCTCGGGCAGACCCGGGTCTTCTTCGCGATGAGCCGCGACGGGCTGCTGCCCCGCTTCTTCTCCCGGGTCCACCCGCGGTTCAAGACGCCCCATCGGCCGACCGTGCTGCTGGGCGTGGTCATCGCCGTCGTCGCGGGCTTCACCAGTCTCAGCGAGCTCGCGGAACTGGTGAACATCGGCACGTTGTTCGCCTTCATCGTGGTCGCGATCGGCGTGATCATCCTCCGCCGGACCCGCCCCGACCTGCACCGTGCCTTCCGCACTCCGCTCCTCCCGGCGGTGCCGATCCTGTCGGTGTGCGCCTCGCTGTGGCTGATGCTGAACCTGCCCACGGAGACCTGGCTGCGGTTCGCCGTGTGGCTGGTCGTCGGTTTCTTCGTGTACTTCCTCTACGGCCGCGCGCACAGCCGCGTCGGCCGCGAGGAAGAGCCACGGCCGACCGGGCGATGAGGACGTCACCGGCCGGGTGGTACTCAGCCGCGCTGTGCCGGCGGCTCCTCCTCACGCAGTGTGCGCGGTCCCGCGACCTCGGCGCCCAGTTCCGCCACCCGGCGCTGCAACTCGCGGTCCGCCGTGACCACCACGACGGGACGGCCCCCCGCCTCCGCGACCAGTTCGACGATCCGGTCGTCGCCGCTGCCGGGCGCCGACTCCACCCGTACGTGGGGCATCGACTCCACCCCGCGGGCCGCACCCTCGACCACGAGCACCATCTCCACGGGCCCGGGACAGCCCGGAAGTCCCGCCTCGGCGTACCGCACGAGCCGGTCCCTCAGTCGCTCCGCCGCGCCCCGCCGGTCGCGCCACCATCCGTCGGGCACGGACCCGACGACGTTCGCGGCATCGACGACGACAAGGGGTGGGGCACTCATGTCCATAGCCTCGCACGACAGCGGCCCGCCCGCATGCGCGTGCCCGATTAGAGTGGGGGAGTGTCAACGGTGCGTACGGTCAACGGCCGCTGGCTGCTGCGCGGCAGGGACGGCAGCCTGAGCGCCTACGCGGCGCGGGACGAGGCGGTGTGGTGCCGTGCCGAGCGGCATCCGGGTCTTCCCTGGGGGCCCTCACGACGCGTGGGCGGGGACCAGCGTCTGCATGCCGGGCCCGGCATCGGACAGGGCAGCGACGGGTACGCCCATCTCGTCGCCTGGCGTCCCACGGTCCGCGGCGAATCGGGACTTGTGCACTCCACCCACTTCCGGCCCCATCTCTCCGCCCTCGACTGGACACCGATCGGCCACCCGGACAAGAAGGGGGACCGGACCGGTGTACCGGCGGTGGCCGTCGACGACGAGGGCCGTGCCCATGTCTTCGTGCGCAACAAGGGCGGCGGCGTCAGCATGGTCGCCCAGAAGGAGAAGGGCGGCTGGGACCCCTGGCGCGACCTCGAGGGGAGCGCCGTCCACGAGGAGTTGGCGGCGGTGACGGGGGAGTCGGGGCGCGTGGAACTGTACGCGGCCGTGTCCGGCGGCATCCTGCACTGGCGGCAGCAGGCGCCGGGCGAGCAGCCGGTCCTGGAGGAGACGCTGGAGGCCCAGGTCCGCCCGGGAACGCTCCACGCCCTTGCCACCTCGCCGGACAGCACCACCCTCTTCTATCTCGAGGAGTCCGGCGGTCTGTGCGCCTGGCGACCCGGAGGCAAGCCGGTCACCGTGCTGGCCTCCGCCGGCCCCGGCCCGGTCTGTGCCATGCGCTGCGAACTGGACGGTCACGACTGCACGTTGCTCGCCCAGCGCTCGGCCGGGGGCCGCGCGGTGTTCGCCGCCTACCCCACCGGGCGGGAGTCGGCCGGCGCCTCGTGGACCGAGTCCGGCCCCCGGCTTCCCGCGGACGCCGAGGTGTCGCTGACGGTGGACGCGGACAACCGGGTGGTCGCCGCCGCGTTCGCCCCGTCCACCGGTGAGCTGCTCCTCGCCCGCCGCACGGACGGAACGGGCCTCGCACTGGAGGCGTGGCAGCCCGTCTGACGGCGGATCACCCGCGCCGGGCGGCCCGTTGGGCTCTGGCGTTCGTGAATTCGCCCCGTCCACCGGTGAGCTGCTCCTCGCCCGCCGCACGGACGGAACGGGCCTCGCACTGGAGGCGTGGCAGCCTGTCTGACGGCGGATCACCCGCGCCGGGCGGCGCGTTGGGCTCTGGCGTTCGTGAAGACGAGGAGAGGGCCCCCGCCGAGGCGGAGGCCCTCTCCTTCTCAAGCCACGATCACGCTGGGACCGAGGCCATGCCCGGCTCGAGGAACCTCTTGCCGTTCACGCGCTCCGAGACGCCCTCGCGGTCCAGGTACGGCGTGATGCCGCCCAGGTGGAAGGGCCAGCCGGCGCCGGTGATCAGGCACAGGTCGATGTCCTGGGCCTCGGCGACGACGCCCTCGTCCAGCATCAGACCGATTTCCTGGGCCACCGCGTCCAGGACACGGGCGCGGACCTGCTCCTCGCTCAGAACGGTGTCGCCCTGCTTCAGGAGCGCGGCGACCTCCGGGTCCAGCTCGGGCTTGCCGCTGTCGTAGACGTAGAAGCCGCGCTTGCCCGCCTCGACGACCGCCTTGAGGTTCGGGGAGACCTTGAAGCGCTCCGGGAACGCGCCGTGCAGCGTCTCGGAGACGTGCAGGCCGATCGCGGGGCCGACCAGCTCGAGGAGGACCAGCGGGGACATCGGCAGGCCGAGCGGCTCGATCGCCTTCTCCGCCACCGCGACCGGGGTGCCCTCGTCGATGACATTCTGGATCTCGCCCATGAAGCGGGTGAGGATGCGGTTGACGACAAACGCCGGGGCGTCCTTGACCAGAACCGCCGTCTTCTTCAGCTTCTTGGCCACCGCGAAGGCGGTCGCCAGCGAGGCGTCGTCCGTCTGCTCGCCGCGAACGATCTCGAGGAGCGGCAGGATCGCGACCGGGTTGAAGAAGTGGAAGCCGACGACCCGCTCGGGGTGCTGCAGCTTCGACGCCATCTCCGACACCGACAGGGAGGAGGTGTTGGTCGCGAGGATCGCGTGCGTCGGGGCGACCGCCTCGACCTCCGCGAACACCTTCTGCTTGACCGACATCTCCTCGAACACGGCCTCGATGATGAAGTCCGCGTCCGCGAAGCCCTCCGCCTTGTCCAGGACACCGGAGACCAGCGCCTTGAGGCGGTTGGCCTTGTCCTGGTTGATGCGGCCCTTGCCGAGCAGCTTGTCGATCTCGGCGTGGACGTAGCCGACGCCCTTGTCGACGCGCTCCTGGTCGATGTCCGTCAGGACGACCGGGACCTCGAGGCGGCGCAGGAACAGCAGGGCCAGCTGGGAGGCCATCAGACCGGCGCCGACGACACCGACCTTGGTGACCGGGCGGGCCAGGTTCTTGTCGGGGGCGCCCGCCGGGCGCTTGCCGCGCTTCTGGACGAGGTTGAACGCGTAGATGCCGGCGCGCAGTTCGCCGCCCATGATGAGGTCCGCGAGGGCCTGGTCCTCGGCGTCGTAGCCCTGCTGCAGGTCGCCGTTCTTCGCGGCGGCGATGATGTCCAGCGCGCGGTACGCGGCCGGGGCCGCTCCGTGCACCTTGCCATCGGCGATGAAGCGGCCCTTGGCGACGGCCTGGTCCCAGGCCTCGCCGCGGTCGATCACCGGGCGCTCGACCTGGATCTCGCCCTTGAGGACGGTGGCGGTCCAGATCAGCGACTGCTCGAGGAAGTCGGCGCCCTCGAAGATGGCGTCGGCGATGCCGAGCTCGTAGACCTGCTTGCCCCCCAGCTGCTTGTTCTGGTTGAGCGAGTTCTCGATGATCACCGAGACGGCCTTGTCGGCGCCGATCAGGTTCGGCAGCAGGGTGCAGCCGCCCCAGCCGGGGACCAGGCCCAGGAAGACCTCGGGCAGGGAGAACGCCGGGAGGGCCGCGGACACCGTGCGGTAGGTGCAGTGCAGGCCGACCTCGACGCCGCCGCCCATGGCCGCGCCGTTGTAGTACGCGAACGTCGGGACCGCGAGGGCCGACAGGCGCTTGAAGACCTCGTGGCCGCCCTTGCCGATGGCCAGCGCGTCCTCGTGCCTCTTCAGCAGCTCGACGCCCTTGAGGTCGGCGCCGACCGCGAAGATGAACGGCTTGCCGGTGATGCCGACGCCGACGATCTCGCCGTCCGCGGCCTCCTTCTCGACCTGGTCGATCGCGGCGTTGAGGTTCGCCAGCGACTGCGGGCCGAAGGTGGTCGGCTTGGTGTGGTCGAAGCCGTTGTCCAGAGTGATCAGGGCGAACTTGCCCGCACCCAGCGGCAGGTCGAAGTGGCGTACGTGCGCCTGCGTGACGACCTCGTCCGGGAACAGCTCGGCCGCGCCCTTCAACAGTTCGGCGGTGGTGCTCACTTGTCCCCCTCGAAGTGCGGGTTCTCCCAGATGACCGTCGCGCCCATGCCGAAGCCGACGCACATGGTGGTCAGGCCGTAGCGGACCTGCGGCTGCTCTTCGAACTGGCGGGCCAGCTGCGTCATCAGACGGACGCCGGAGGATGCGAGCGGGTGACCGTAGGCGATGGCGCCGCCGTACTGGTTGACGCGCTCGTCGTCGTCCGCGATGCCGTAGTTGTCGAGGAGGGCCAGGACCTGGACGGCGAAGGCCTCGTTGATCTCGAACAGACCGATGTCGGAGATCGAGAGGCCCGCCTTGGCGAGCGCCTTCTCCGTGGCCGGGATCGGGCCGTAGCCCATGACCTCGGGCTCCACGCCTACGAAGGCGTAGGAGACCAGGCGCATCTTGACCGGCAGGCCGTTCTCCCGCGCGAAGTCCTCGGACGCGATGATCGAGGCGGTGGCGCCGTCGTTCAGACCGGCCGCGTTGCCCGCGGTGACCCGGCCGTGGACGCGGAACGGCGTCTTCAGGTTCGCCAGGTTCTCCAGGGTGGTGCCCGGGCGCATCGGCTCGTCGGCGGTGACCAGGCCCCAGCCCGTCTCGCCGCCCTCGGGGTTGGTGCGGCGCACCGAGATGGGCACCAGGTCCTGCTGGATCTTGCCGTTGGCGTACGCCTTGGCGGCCTTCTCCTGCGAGCGCACCGCGTACTCGTCGGCGCGCAGCTTGGTGATCTGCGGGTAGCGGTCGTGCAGGTTCTCCGCGGTCATGCCCATGAACAGGGCGGACTCGTCGACCAGCTTCTCGCTGACGAAGCGCGGGTTCGGGTCCACGCCCTCGCCCATCGGGTGGCGGCCCATGTGCTCGACACCGCCCGCGATGGCGACGTCGTACGCGCCGAAGGCGATGGAGCCGGAGACCGTGGTGACGGCGGTCAGCGCGCCCGCGCACATGCGGTCGATCGAGTAGCCGGGAACCGAGGTGGGCAGGCCCGCGAGGATGCCTGCGGTGCGGCCGATGGTCAGGCCCTGGTCACCGATCTGCGTGGTGGCGGCGACGGCCACCTCGTCGACCGTCTTCGGGTCGAGCCCGGGGTTGCGACGCAGCAGCTCCCGGATCGCCTTCACGACGAGGTCGTCGGCGCGGGTCTCGTGGTAGATGCCCTTCGGGCCCGCCTTGCCGAACGGGGTACGGACGCCGTCGACGAAGACGACGTCCCTGACGGTACGAGGCACGATGGCTCTCCTCCAGGGTGCGGGATGGCACTGCTGCGACGCACTGAGCGCGCGCTCAGCTCTCATGCTACTTGTGGGTAACCAAGCTGCCCAGTCCCGCAGGCCCAAGCGGTGAAGGTCACACCATCGGGTGAGCCCTCGGGCGTCGCCCACCCGGCAGCGCCACGCTGATCTTGGCGCGATCTCGACGCCGCCGCCCGCTTCAGGCAGCGTGCGAGCCCCTTCGGAAATACGGCGGGCACCGTTGGCCGGGGCGGGACCCGCGACCGACCCACGGCGCCCGCCCTGTCCTGCGACCGGCTCCCTCAGGCGCGCCCCGTGCCCTTCTCGGTCCTCAACCCAGGACCGACAGCGCTGCCACCAGCACCGGAGTGACCTGCTCGACCTGCCACGGCCGCGCCCCGTAACCGGTGAGCGCGGCCGCGACGGACTCGGCGTCGGCGGGTTTGGGCGGCTCCCAGCACACCCGCCGGACGGTGTCGGGGGAGATCAGATTCTCCTGCGGCATGTTCAGCTGCTCGGCGAGCGCCGAGATCGCCGCCCGCGCCGCGGTCAGCCGGGCCGCGGCGACCGGGTCCTTGTCGGCCCACGCCCGTGGTGGTGGGGGTCCGGTCACCGGCTGGCCGGGCTGCGGCAGGCCGGTCTCGGGCAGGGTCCTGGCACGGTCCACCGCGGCCTGCCACTGCTCCAGCTGACGCCGTCCCATGCGGTGCCCGAAGCCGCCGAGCGCGGCGAGGGCGTGCACATTCGGCGGCAGGGCCAGCGCGGCTTCGACGATCGCCGCGTCCCCGAGCACCTTGCCCGGCGAGACGTCCCGGCGCTGTGCGATGCGGTCCCGGGTCTGCCACAGCTCACGGACGACCGCCATCTGCCGGCGGCGGCGCACCTTGTGCATACCGGAGGTACGGCGCCAGGGGTCCTTGCGCGGCTCCGCAGGCGGCGCGGAGGCGATCGCCTCGAACTCCTGCTGGGCCCACTCCAGCTTGCCCTGCCGGTCGAGCTCCTTCTCCAGGGCGTCCCGCAGGTCGACGAGCAGCTCGACGTCCAGCGCCGCGTAGCGCAGCCAGGGATCGGGGAGGGGCCGTGTCGACCAGTCGACGGCCGAGTGCCCCTTCTCCAGCACGAAGCCCAGAACGCCCTCGACCATGGCGCCGAGCCCGACCCGGGGGAACCCCGCAAGGCGCCCGGCCAGCTCGGTGTCGAACAGCTGAGTGGGCATCATGCCTATTTCCCGCAGGCACGGCAGGTCCTGCGTGGCGGCGTGCAGCACCCACTCGGTGCCGGAGAGCACCTCGCCGAGGCCCGACAGGTCGGGGCAGGCGACGGGGTCGATCAGCGCGGTGCCCGCGCCCTCACGGCGCAGCTGGACCAGATAGGCACGCTGACCGTACCGGTAGCCGGACGCGCGTTCGGCGTCGACGGCCACCGGGCCGGTGCCGGCGGCGAAGGCCGAGATCATCTCGGCGAGGGAGGACGCGTCGGCGATCACGGGAGGAATCCCGTCACGCGGCTCCAGCAAAGGGATCGGCGCCGCTTCGACATCGTCCGGAGGGGCGCCTCCGGTGGTTCGCAGTGGGCTGTCTTCTGCGGTCTCTTGGGCGTCGGTCACCTGTCAAGGGTATCCGTGTATGGACTGCACCCGTCGACGGATCGTTCCGTCGACGGGCGATGGAGGGTCGTAAACCAGTCATGTGACAGATGCGCGGGAAAGGGATCAAGGTGCCGGCTGTACGCGGGTCGGTGGGCCCGGCCCGCTCGGTGATCTCCCCGGACTCGGGTCGGCGGCGGCTCGGTGCGGACGCGGATCGGGGTGGGCGGTGGGAACGGTGGACAGGGTGGCTGCGGGGTCAGTGGATGATGCCGGTGCGCAGGGCGACCGCCACCATTCCGGCGCGGTCGCCGGTGCCCAGCTTGCGCGCGATGCGGGCGAGGTGGCTCTTGACGGTCAGCGCGGACAGGCCCATCGAGACGCCGATGGCCTTGTTCGACTGACCCTCGGCGACCAGGCGGAGTACCTCCACCTCGCGGCCGGACAGTTCGCGGTAGCCGCCCGGGTGGCTCGGGGCACCCGGGGGGCGGCGGTGCAGGCGCGCGGCGGCGGCGCCGATGGGAGCGGCGCCGGGTCGGGTGGGGAGCCCGACGTTGGTGCGCGTGCCGGTGACGACATAGCCCTTCACTCCGCCTGCCAGGGCGTTGCGGACCGCGCCGATGTCGTCGGCGGCGGACAGGGCCAGACCGTTCGGCCAGCCCGCGGCACGGGTCTCCGAGAGCAGGGTGAGACCGGAGCCGTCGGGGAGGTGGACATCGGCGACGCAGATGTCGCGGGGGTTGCCGATGCGAGGGCGCGCCTCCGCGATGGACGACGCCTCGATCACGTCGCGCACTCCGAGCGCCCAGAGGTGGCGGGTGACGGTGGAACGGACGCGCGGGTCGGCCACGACGACCATGGCGGTCGGCTTGTTCGGGCGGTAGGCGACCAGGCTTGCGGGCTGCTCGAGAAGAACGGACACCAGGCCTCCTGGGGTGCGGGACGGGGCCGGCTCTGGGGATCAAGCCGGGACGAACCGTGCTTTCAAGGTCACAGTCGTCTTCGGCACCAAACCTCTCGTCCTTTAGAGAATGATCACGATTTGGTGAGTAACAATCCGGGCAATTCGGACGCGCGAGCGATCAATGGGAGGCCGAGTTGGATCACTCTGGCGTCGATATGAGGCTGAAAGTGGTCGTATCGACAAAGAGATGGCAAGAAACGTCAGTCGGAGGTTGACGCTGTCCGTCTTCTGGGAAAGCGGCGAAATCAGCGGGACTGGGGATCCCGCCTTTGCGGCAGCGTCACCACGGAGGCGTCACCCGGGCCTGCCGGAGGCAGCCCCGCCACCTGGCACAGCAGATCGCACCACGAGGCGAAATGGGCGGCCGTGTCCGGGGCGCCCCCCAGGCCCTCGCGAGGCGTCCAGGAGGCGCGGATCTCGATCTGGGAGGCGGCCGGGCGCGCGGCGAGCCCGCCGAAGTAGTGCGAACTCGCGCGGGTCACCGTCCCGCTCGGCTCGCCGTACGCCAGCCCGCGGGCCTGCAGCGCCCCGGTCAGCCAGGACCAGCAGACCTCGGGCAGCAGCGGGTCGGACGCCATCTCCGGCTCGAGCTCGGCCCGCACCAGCGTGACCAGACGGAACGAGCCCTGCCAGGCCTCGTGCCCGGCCGGGTCGTACAGCAGGACGAGGCGCCCGTCGGCCAGATCCTCGCCCTCCTCGACGACCGCGGCCTCCAGCGCGTACGTGAACGGGGCGAGCCGCTGCGGAGGCCGCGTCGGCTCGACCTCGATCTCCGGCCGCAGCCGTGCGGCCTTCAGCGCGTCCACGGCGGCACGGAAGGGCGGCGGCGCCTGCTCCCTCGCATCGCCGTCTGCCTCCTCCGCGTCGTCCATTCCGCCAGCGCCGTCCGTCGGTCGTCCCTGAGCCGCAGCCATGCGGGGAAGATTAAGGGCAGGAAAGCACGTTCGCAGGGAGAGACACCCTTGCCGCCGGTGGTTGGCCGGGAAAGGAACCGAGTGGCTGCGGCCGGGGCGAGTGCGCACCGGCCGTACCTGTGATATAGCGGCGTCGAGCCGCACGCGCGCGTCCCAGCGGCCCTCCGGCGCGCTCGCCTCCGGTCTCGGCGGTCCGTGCGGCGTGCGAGACTTTCCGGCGTGAGTGCCACTGACCGCCCCGCCACGGGCCAGCCGACAGCGACGTACGACTCCGCCTTCCTCAAGGCGTGCAGGCGCGAACCGGTGCCGCACACACCGGTCTGGTTCATGCGGCAGGCCGGGCGCTCACTGCCCGAGTACCGCAAGGTGCGCGAGGGCGTCCCGATGCTCGAGTCCTGCATGCGGCCGGAACTGATCACCGAGATCACTCTTCAGCCGGTCCGCCGGCACGGGGTGGACGCGGCGATCTACTTCAGCGACATCGTTGTGCCACTCAAGGCCATCGGTGTCGACCTCGACATCAAGCCCGGCGTCGGGCCCGTCGTCCAGCACCCGATCCGCTCCCGCGCCGACCTCGCGCAGCTGCGTGACCTGACCCCCGAGGACGTCTCGTACGTCACGGAGGCCATCGGCCTGCTCACCGCCGAACTGGGCGAGACCCCGCTGATCGGTTTCGCCGGCGCGCCTTTCACCCTCGCGAGCTACCTCATCGAGGGCGGCCCCTCTCGCACGTACGAGAACACCAAGGCGCTCATGCACGGCGACCCGCAGCTGTGGACCGACCTGGTGGACCGGCTCGCGGAGATCACGGTCGCCTTCCTGAAGATCCAGATCGAAGCGGGCGCCTCGGCGGTCCAGCTCTTCGACTCGTGGGCCGGCGCCCTCGCCCCCGCCGACTACCGTCGCTCGGTGCTGCCCGCCTCGGCCAAGGTTTTCCGGGCCGTCGAGGGGTACGGCGTCCCGCGCATCCACTTCGGTGTCGGCACCGGTGAACTGCTCGGCCTGATGGGCGAGGCGGGCGCGGACGTGGTCGGCGTCGACTGGCGCGTCCCGCTCGACGAGGCGGCCCGCCGCGTCGGCCCCGGCAAGGCTCTGCAGGGCAACCTCGACCCGGCGATCCTCTTCGCCCCGCGGGAGGTCGTCGAGACCAAGACCCGTGAGGTGCTGGCGGCCGCCGCCGGTCTGGAGGGCCACGTCTTCAACCTCGGCCACGGCGTCATGCCCTCCACCGACCCGGACGCCCTCACCCGGCTCGTGGAGTTCGTCCACACACAGACGGCCCACTGACACCTTTTTCTCCGGCCCGGTCGGCACGGGCGCGTCTGAGCCCGTGCCGAGCCGCGTCACCAGACCTGCCGGGCCCGTGCCTGCCTGCCCCACAGCAGGCCGCGCGGCTCGGGCGGCGCCGGGGTGCCGCGGCGCAGCGGCCAGGCCAGCAGCATGCCCACGATGAAGCCGACGATATGGGCCGCGTACGCCACGGTCCCGGCATGGGAGACGGCGGCCCCGGACGAGTAGACCGCCTGCAGCACGAACCAGAAGCCGAGCACGATCCAGGCGGGCAGCCGCAGCGGCAGGAAGATCAGGAAGGGGACCAGGACCCAGACCCTGGCCCGCGGATAGAGGACCAGATAGGCGCCGAGCACGCCGGCGATGGCTCCCGAGGCGCCGATCAGCGGGTCGCCCGAGTTGGCGTTGAGCAGGGCGAAGCCGTACGCCGCCGCGTAGCCGCAGACGACGTAGAAGACGGCGTAGCGGACATGGCCGAGGCGGTCCTCGATGTTGTTGCCGAAGATCAGCAGGAACAGCATGTTGCCCAGCAGATGGAGCCAGCTGCCGTGCAGGAACATCGCTGTGAACACCGACGTCGGTGGTGACTTGTGGTATTCCGGCGGGGCCACGACGCAGCCCGCGCCGTGCGGTCCGACGCCGACGGCGCCCGTGGGCACGAGCCTTGGCAGCTGGTCGTGGATCAACTCCCGCGGGACCGCGGCGTAGTGGTCCAGGAACGCCTGGAGATGGCACAGCTGCGAGAGGTCGCTCTGTCCCGCCACCGAACCGGCCAGCCCCGGGGTGAACAGGAAGACGATGAAGTTGGCCGCGATCAGCGCGTACGTGACATAGGGCGTACTGCGCACCGGGTTCACGTCATGGACGGGGATCACCACAAGGAAGTACTGCCCTCGATCGGCCGCGTGAATCGGTGAACACGGGGGTCCGGGTGCCCGTATGTCTCGTCAACCGCCCGCGGCGCGGGGAAGGCGTGTCGCGGGCACGACGTGAGGAGCAGGCGATGAACGACCGGGTTACCCCTCCGATACACGCTCTGCCCGACGGCGAGGCCGAGCTCGCGCTGGTGATCCACCTGCCCTGGGAAGACATCGCCAGGCTGGGCCAGGAGGCCGGCCGGCTGGCCTCCCAGATGCAGCGTCCCGTCACCCTCGACGAGGCGGTCAGCCACCGGTTGCGCTCCACGCGCCCCGCCGCGCACGCCAAGCCCGCGGGGGTGCAGCCGCAGCCGGCCACCGTGCCCGCCGGCGCCTCGGTGTCGTCGCTGCCGCCGCGACCGCCGGCCGAGCAGGCCCGGCAGGCGATCGAGCGGATCAACGGGGTCGGTCAGCACGAGACGGCTTGAGCGGAGGGCGCCGCGGTGGCCGCCCGTGGTTCATCGCGTGGTTCCCCCGCACCCCTTATCAGGGCTGTGCCCGTACCGCCGTGACCGCCTTGCGGGCCGCCACCAGGACCGGATCCCACACCGGTGAGAACGGCGGCGCATAGCCCAGGTCCAGGGCCGTCATCTCCTCCACCGTCATCCGCGCGGTCAGGGCGACCGCCGCGATGTCGACCCGCTTGGCCGCGCCCTCCCGGCCGACGATCTGGACGCCGAGCAGCCGGCCCGTGCGGCGTTCGGCGAGCATCTTCACGGTCATGGGCGCGGAGTCCGGGTAGTAGCCCGCACGGCTGGTCGACTCGATGGTGACCGTCACGTACTGCAGCCCCGCCCGCCGCGCGTCCTTCTCGCGCAGACCGGTGCGGGCGATCTCCAGGTCGCAGACCTTGCTCACCGCCGTGCCGACGACACCCGGGAACGTGGCGTAGCCGCCGCCCACGTTCGTGCCGATGACCTGTCCGTGCTTGTTGGCGTGGGTGCCGAGTGCGATGTGCCGCTCGCGCCCGGAGACCAGGTCGAGGACCTCGACGCAGTCGCCGCCGGCCCAGATGTTCTCGTGACCGCGCACCCGCATCGCGAGGTCTGTGAGCAGTCCGCCGTGCCCGCCCAGCGGCAGCCCCGCGGCCTTCGCCAGGGAGGTCTCGGGGCGCACTCCGATGCCGAGGACCACCACGTCGGCCGGGAACTCGGCGGTCTCCGTGCCCACGGCCCGCACCCTGCCGTCGTCGCCGGTGAGGATCTTGGTGACCTCGGCGTCGTTCACCATGGTGATGCCGAGGCCCTCCATGGCCCGGTGCACCAGCAGGCCCATGTCAGGGTCGAGCGTCGCCATGGGCTCCCTGCCGCGGTTGACGACGGTGACCTCGTAACCGCGGTTGATCAGCGCCTCGGCCATCTCCACACCGATGTAGCCCGCGCCGACGACCACCGCGCGGCGGCCCGTCGTGGCGGTCAGCACGTCCAGGAGCGCCTGGCCGTCGTCCAGGGTCTGCACGCCGTGCACCCCGGGAGCGTCGACCCCGGGCAGGTCGGGGCGGATCGGACGGGCGCCGGTCGCGATCACCAGCTCGTCGTACGAGGTCCACGCCTCGGCCCCGGTGTCGAGGTCCCGCGCCCGCACACGGCCGCCGTCCACGTCGATCTCCGTGACCTCGGTCCGCATCCGCAGGTCGATGCCGCGCGACCGGTGTTCTTCGGGGGTACGGGCGATCAGCGCGTCCCGCGAGTCGACGTCGCCGCCCACCCAGTACGGGATCCCGCACGCCGAGAACGAGGAGAAGTGGCCGCGCTCGAACGCCACGATCTCCAATGCGTCGGGACCTTTGAGGCGGCGCGCCTGCGACGCGGCGGACATGCCCGCCGCGTCGCCGCCGATGACCACCAGGCGCTCTGTCGAACGGCTCGTCGGGCTCGGGTTCATACGAACACGCTACGGCGCGGGGGGTCCGTCAGTCCTGCCCGCCCCGCCCTTCCTCCGGGGCCGCGGCGGTCGCGGGCGCCGGACGGTGCGGCAGCCGCGGGCGTACGCCCCGCACCCACACCAGTACCAGCAGCGCGGCGCACACCGCGAAGGGAAGTGCCGCGCCGATCGCCAGGGCGATCCACCGCAGCAGCGTGACGAAGACGTGCCAGCCGCCCGCCAGCGCGTCCAGGAAGCCCGGCCGGTCGTCCTTCGCGGCCTTCTTCACCGGCGTCTCGGACAGCGCGAGGGTGATGGTGGCCAGGCTGGTGCGGTCGTCGAGGGAGGCCTGACGGGCGAGTAGCGACTCGAGGTCGGCCTGGCGCGCGCTCAACTCCCCTTCCAGGGCGACCACGTCACTGAGCTTGGTCGCCCGGTCCATCAGCTCGCGCACCCGTGCCACGCTCGCGCGCTGCGACTTGATGCGGCTGTCGACGTCCACGACCTGGTCGGTGACGTCCTGGGCCTTGGCGGTGCGCTCGACGAGCCTGCCCGCGCCCTGGAGTTCGCCGAGCACCTCCTCGTACTTCGCGACGGGCACGCGCAGGACGAGCCGGGTGCGCTCGTGGCCGGCGGTGTCGCGGCTGGTGCTCTCGCTGCCGACGAACCCGCCCGCGTTCTCGACGGCCGTCCGCGCCACGTCGAGCGCCTTGGGCACCTCCTTGACCTGCACGGTGAGGGACGCCGTACGGATGATGCGGTTCGCGGTCAGCCGGTTCGCGGTGTCCCGGGCCTTCGCTTCGCCGGATGCGGCGCTGCCGGCGTCACCGTCGGCGGCGCCCTGCTTGTCGGCGGGTACGGCGGCCTTGGCATCGCTGCCACCGGCCTTGCTCATGTCGTCGGCGCCGGCGCTGCAGCCCGCGAGTGCGAGCGAAGCGGCGAGCAGTGTCGCGGCCAGCACCTGAACCGGCCGTGGTGAGCGTGGAATGCGCATGCGGTCATACCCCCGAGAGTCGTTGTGACGGACGCCTCTTCGACGCCGGACCCGGACCGGACGTTGGCCTGATCCGGTTCCGATGCGGTCACGGTCGGGACTCGGCAGGGACACCCGGCCCCTGCGGGAGTGCCGGCGGGGTCTGAGAGGCTGGGGGCATGAGCGCAAGGGAGACCCCCGCGTCCGCGGGGCACGTCGTCGTCATCGGAGGCGGGATCGCGGGCCTGGCCGCCGCCCACCGGCTGCTGGACCGGGGTGCGCGGGTGACGGTGCTGGAGGCCTCGGACCGGGTCGGCGGCAAGCTGCTGCCCGGCGAGATCGCGGGCGCACGGGTCGACCTCGGCGCCGAGTCGATGCTCGCGCGACGGCCCGAGGCGGTGGCGCTGGCCCGCGCGGTCGGCCTCGCGGACCGCCTGCAGCCGCCGGCCACGGCCACCGCCTCGATCTGGACGCGCGGCGTCCTTCGCCCGATGCCAAAGGGGCACGTCATGGGCGTGCCCTCCGCCGCGTCCGCACTGTCCGGCCTCCTGTCCGACGAGGGCCTGCGCCGTATCGAGCGGGACGCGGACCTGCCGCGCACCGAGACCGGCGACGACGTGGCCGTGGGCGAGTACGTGGCGGCGCGCCTCGGCCGCGAGGTCGTCGACCGCCTGGTGGAGCCGCTCCTCGGCGGGGTGTACGCGGGCGACGCGTACCGCATCTCGATGCGCTCGGCCGTCCCGCAGCTCTTCCAGGCCGCCCAGGCCCACGACTCGCTGACGGAGGCGGTCCGCGAGATCCAGGCCAAGGCGGCCGCCGCCGCGCAGACCGGCCCTGTGTTCATGGGCATCGAGGGCGGCGTGGGCCGGCTGCCGCTCGCGGTGGCTGAGTCGGTGCTCGCGCGGGGCGGCGAGATCCGGCTGAACAGTCCCGTCCATGGCCTGCGCTTCACCGCTGAGCCCGGGGGCGGTGGCGCTCGCTGGGAGGTGCTGGTCGACGACCACGTCGAGGAGGCCGACGGCGTCGTCGTCGCCTCGCCCGCTCGTGACGCGGCCCGTCTGCTGTCCGGGGCGTGCCCCGGGGCCGCCGCCGAACTGCGCTCGATCGAGTACGCCTCCATGGCCCTGGTCACCCTCGCCTACCGCCGCGCGGAGGCCGCGGCCCTTCCCGAGGGCAGCGGCTTCCTGGTGCCGCCGGTCGACGGCCGCACGATCAAGGCGTCGACCTTCGCCTCCCGCAAATGGGGCTGGATCGCCGACGAGGACCCGGACGTGCTCGTGGTGAGGACGTCCGTGGGGAGGTACGGCGAGACGGAGATCCTGCAGCGCGACGACGCCGCCCTGGTGGCCCTCTCCCGGCACGACCTGCGCGAGGCGACCGGCCTGGACGCCGTCCCGGTGGAGACCCGCGTCACCCGCTGGATCGACGGTCTGCCCCAGTACCCCGTGGGCCACCACGCGCGCGTGGCCCGCATCCGCGGGCACGTGGCCGGGCTTCCGGGCCTCGCGGTGTGCGGTGCGGCGTACGACGGCGTCGGCATCCCGGCGTGCATCGCGAGCGCGTACGCCGCCGTGGACCAACTCGACGGTGATCTGCGCGGTGTGCGGGAGCTCATGGCCAGCCCGGTGCAGAGCCTGCACGGCGGAGCGGGAGAATAGGCACATGAGTGACGACGCCCCCACCACCGAGCCCGGCAGGATTCCGAACAAGGGCAAGCTGGCCAAGGACCTCAACGAGGTCATCCGCTACACGCTGTGGTCCGTCTTCCGGCTGAAGGACGCGCTACCGGAGGACCGCACCGGTTACGCCGACGAGGTCCAGGAGCTGTTCGACCAGCTCGCCGCGAAGGACGTGACCATCCGGGGTACGTACGACCTGTCGGGTCTGCGCGCCGACGCCGACGTGATGATCTGGTGGCACGCCGAGACCAGTGACGAGCTGCAGGAGGCGTACAACCTCTTCCGCCGTACGAAGCTCGGCCGTGCGCTCGCGCCGGTGTGGTCCAACATGGCGCTGCACCGCCCGGCGGAGTTCAACCGTTCGCACATCCCGGCGTTCCTCGCCGACGAGACGCCGCGCAACTACGTCAGCGTCTACCCGTTCGTGCGCTCCTACGACTGGTACCTGCTGCCGGACGAGGACCGCCGCCGCATGCTGGCCGACCACGGCAAGATGGCCCGCGGCTACCCGGACGTGCGCGCCAACACGGTCGCCTCGTTCTCGCTCGGCGACTACGAGTGGGTCCTCGCCTTCGAGGCCGACGAGCTGCACCGCATCGTCGACCTCATGCGCCACCTGCGTGGCTCGGAGGCCCGGATGCACGTCCGCGAGGAGGTGCCGTTCTTCACCGGCCGCCGCAAGTCGGTCGCGGAGCTGGTCGCGGGCCTCGCCTGACCGCGTGGGGCGGGCCGGGACACCCGGCCCGCGCCCCTCACGGCGGGGGGCTGGAGGCCGCCGGCGGCAGCGAGTACGTCGCCGAGGGCGTCACCGGCACCGGTGTGCCGGGGTCGTTCGTGGGGCCCGGCGGGGCCGGGGACGGGGTGAGCGGGGGCGGACTGGCCGTGGCCGCGTCCTGGGCCAGGGCGTCGAAGTCGACGTAGCCCGTGGCCTCGAGGACCTTGATGTGGTCGAGGACGGTGGCGTTCGCATCGTCGGCGAGGACACGCACGAGCGAGTTGCGCGTGGTGGCGCGGACCTGGGCGACGACGGCGAAGACCTTGCCGTGGGCCTGGCGCAGGAGGTTGGCGAAGTCGCGGTCGTACTCCTCGCCCTGCGCCGCGTCCAGCGTCGAGAGCCACTCGCGCTGCTGTGCGTTCGGCTGGTTGGGCAGGGCGAGCCCGAGGCGGGCGGCGACGTCGCGGACGCGGGCGTCCAGGAAGGTGTGGCCCTCGATCAGGTGCTCACCCGCGGTGCGCACCGCCTGTGTGGTGCCCTTCTGCTCGGCCTGCTGACCCGCCGGCAGCTCCCACAGCCCGGCCAGCCGGACTCTGGTGATGAAATCCCGGTCCAGCGCGGACAGCGGGCCGTAGCTCGTGGGTACGGTCTGCGCGTTCAGGGTGTCCAGGCCGGTGCCGGAGCGGTCCGCGTAGGACCAGACGGGGAAGACGAGTGCGGCAAGGGTTCCCGCGAGCAGGGTGATGATGATCCCGGTGCCGCTCAAGATTCCGCGGCCCTGGACCGGTCTGGATCGCATGGTGCCTCCTGCTTCCGGCACCGCATGCTCGTGCGCTTCGGGTGCAGGCTGGCATATTACTGCGCCGTACCGACCAACTGCCCTACAGGAGGAAATAGTTGGATAGCGGGCAACGTAGGCCTTATACGCTCGGCGAATAGGCCGTCATCCCCTGGCGAAGTGGGGTGAATCGACGCTGCGGGCGCGATGTGCGACTGCTGTGTCGACCGTGGCACATTCCGTGGAATCGGCCCTCGGAGTACGCCAGGAGTGATACGGGCGAGCTCCGGTCAGTGCCGCAGCAGGACCCGGCGCGTGGCGCGGGCGAGCCGGGCCGCGGGGTGCCGGGAGGGCGGTGTGGGGCCGGAGCGCTCCAGCCACCACTCGCGCAGCCGGCGCCGCCGCTCGGCGTCCTCGGGGCGCCCGGCGAGCAGCAGGTGCTCGGCGAAGTCGAGGGCGTCGCGCCGGTAGCCCTCCGACATCGGCCGACCCTGGGCATAGGCGAGGAACGCGGACCGGTACCCCTCCCCGAGGATGCCGGGCAGTTCCGGCGCGACCTTCGCCACGATCGAGGACCGCTTGGCGGCGAGGGCGCGGGCCTGGACCCCGAGCCGCACCCGGTCGAAGCCCTCGGGCACGGGCGTACCGGCCACGAGGGAGGAGAGCAGCGCGGCCTGTGCGAGCGCCAGCCGCTGCCGAGCGGAGGCGGAAGCGGTGCCGTGCCCGTCCGTCATCCGCGCGTCGGCGGGCAGTGCCGCCGGGCCGGCTGTCCCGGTGGGCCGTCCCGCCGGGAGCAGTCCCGTGCCCGACTGCGCCGCGGTGCCGCGCCGGGTCCCGGTCGCCGGCTGCCGCGCGGCAGCCGGCGCCGGGGGACGGCCTGGCCGCACCCCCGCCCGGGTCCGTGCTCCGGCCTTCTCGACCGTTTCCCGAATGGCGGCCAACTCCCCCTCCAGCTCGGCCGGTTCGGGGAAGTTGTCGTCGCGCTCCAGCAGGACGCCGGGCGGGGTGGCGCGGGACGCGAGTTCGGCCAGCACGTCGAGGACCGGCTGTGTGACCGGGTGGGCGTGGCTGTCGTGCCAGACGCCGTCGCGTTCGTACCCGCCCGCGACGTGGACGTACGCGATGGCCTCGACGGGCAGTTCGTCCAGCGCCTTGGCCGGGTCCTCGCCCCGGTTGACGTGGTTGGTGTGCAGGTTCGCCACGTCGATCAGCAGCCGCACGCCGGTACGGTCGGCCAGTTCGTACAGGAACTGCCCCTCGGTCATCTCCTCGTCCGGCCAGGAGATCAGCGCCGCGATGTTCTCCACCGCGAGCGGCACGGGAAGGGCGTCCTGCGCGATCCGGACGTTCTCGCACAGGACGTCCAGCGCGTCGCGGGTGCGCGGGACCGGAAGCAGGTGGCCCGCCTCCAGCAGCGCCGAGGCGGTGAGCGGCCCGCCCGCCCGCACATACGCGATGTGCTCGGTGACCAGGGGCGACCCCAGCGCCTCGGCGCATGCGGCGAGATCGGCGAGCCGGCCCCCGTCGGGGCGGTCCGCGCCGCCGAGGCCGAGGGAGACGCCGTGCGGGACGACGGTGACGCCCCGCGCGCGCAGGCGCAGCAGCGACTCGGGGAGGTGCCCCGGACACACGTTCTCAGCCACGGTCTCGACCCAGTCGACGCCGGGCATGGCCTCCACGGCAGCGGCGATCTCAGGCCGCCATCCGATGCCGGTTCCCAGTCGTTCCATCGTCCCCTCCTCCGCCACGGAGCCCGCCGGGCCGCTCTCGTGCGGTCCACGGCCGCACCCGGTGCGCCCGTCCGTCCCC
Source organism: Streptomyces sp. NPDC001156 (assembly GCF_053598275.1). Classification (NCBI taxonomy): domain Bacteria; kingdom Bacillati; phylum Actinomycetota; class Actinomycetes; order Kitasatosporales; family Streptomycetaceae; genus Streptomyces; species Streptomyces sp. NPDC001156. Next base: position 42,164 of record NZ_JBSFJX010000002.1, read on the forward strand.
GTCGGCGCACCGCCGGTGCCGGCGTGACGAAGTCATGGCCCCGGCCCTTCGCGCCGAACCCCTTCCGGGGGACGTTCAGAGCAACATTTGAGGTTCCGCCGGACTCCGGTCCGGCTCGCGCGACCACCGGCCGGCGAGGCTTTTCGACCCCAATGGCGGAACCTCCCCGCGCGGCTTCCAGGAAGATCTTTTAGGAGGCCGTCCAGCACCCTGCCCGGACCCAGGGCGACCGGCCACCGCTGCGCCGGTCGCGACCCAGAAGTCAGGAGCAGGAGATTGAGCCGACACCGCCGCGCTCACCGGCGCCGCCTGCGCGCCGCCGCCCTCCTGGCGGCGGCCCTCGAGGTGGCCTGCACCGTGCCGGGGACCGACGCCGCGACGCCGTCCGAGGACGCCTGCCACACCACCGGCGACATGCTGCCCCGCGGCGACTGCGGCCCCTTCCACCAGGTCTTCGCCGAGAACTTCGACGGTGACGTGGTGCCGCTCGGTTCCTTCAGCGACTGCGACCACGACGCCGACACACGCCGCGCCTACTGCGGTGGTCTCACCGGCTCCTACCGTGCCGACTGGTGGGCCTACCCGCGCGGCTGGTACGACACCGCCGACCCGCGCAACCACTCCGACGCCAACGACCGTGTGCTCGGTGGCGAGTACCGTGCCGACGACACGGTGTGGGTCGGGCCCGCCGCCGGCGGGGACGGCCGTATGCACATCCGCATGTACCGGCCGGCCTCCGGCGGTGACCTCCATGTCGCGGCGGTGGTGCCGCGCGCGGTGATGCAGCAGGCGTACGGGAAGTACAGCGCCCGGGTCCGCGTGGTGAGGGCCGCCCTCGGTTACAAGAGCGCCTGGCTGTTCTACGGGGGCGGCTGCGAGATGGACATGTACGAGCAGTCGTGGGTCGACACCGTCCACTTCTTCCACCACCCGTGCGACGGGCGCCCCCAGGGTCACGCCGACACCGGTGAGCCGTTCACCGAGTGGCACACGGTCTCCCTGGAGTGGACGCCCGGCCGGGCCCGCTACTACCTGGACGGGCATCTGTACCTCGGCGACCGCCGTGGCGTGGCCTCGCGCCCGCTGAGCTGGGTCCTCCAGAACGAGAGCGCGCTGTACGGGCCGTACGCGGCCCCCGGCTCCTGGGCGCAGATGGACATCACCTGGGTCACCGCCTACGCGTACACGGGGCCCCGTCCGGCTGCCGCCGGGCCGGAACGCGAGCCGGAGTGACCGTGTCCCCGTGACCGGGGGGCGTCCGTCAGGCCGGGCGATCCGGACACCCGCCGATAACTCGGCGTGGATGTCCGGCCGGACCTCCACGATGACGTCCGCGTCCGCCGCGTCACCCTCCTCGTCCCGCCACAGCAGGACCCTCACGTGCCTGGCCCGGGGGAGGCCGAGCATCTTCCACTCGGTCATCAGGTCGGCGACGACGAGGGCGACGGCGTACTGGGGGCCCTCGCTCGAGTCATCGGCGGTGATGGTGCCCTGCCACCGCTCGGGATCGCGGCCGTAGGGGCGCCATCCCTCCGAGCCGTGTGGTTCGCACACCCGGTACACCCAGTCCGTCTCGGTGTCCATACCACCGATCCTGTCACTGCGAGGACCACGATGCGCGTGCCGCCAGACCGAGGATGTGCCACAGCCTCACGTGGTGGGACTCCTGCTCGTGCGGCGGTGCACCTGCCCCCACCACGCCCACAACCGCAAGCCCGCAGAGGCCCGCTCCGGTCAGTAGCCCCGAGCGGTCAGGCCCTTGGGGACCTTGCCTGGTCAGGAACCGTTTCGAGCGCGAAGTGCCGGATGCTCCGCGACCACCGTGCAGCTGCCCGGGGCGATCTCGGTGAAGCCGGCGTCCCGTACCAGGGGCAGTCCGGAGGTGGTGAGTGAGGCCCAGCGGGACGGGCGTGCGGTGCGCACGGCGAGGGGGAAGCCCGCGTCGCGCCAGGCGGCGCGCTCCTCGTCCGGCAGGGCCCACCAGGCGAGCTGGGCGCCGTGTCCGGCCTGGGCCATCGCCTTGCCGGCCGACATCTCAAGCTCCGGGTTCAGCCACAGCACCGGGCTCCCCGGATCGGCCTCGGCCGGCGGCTCGGGGTCCTCCAGGTCGGTGCCGGAGACCTGTAGTTTGGCCAGGTCCTTGGGCCAGCCGTCCAGCGGGACGGGCGGGAAGACCCGTACCTCGGCCGACTTGCCCGTGACCGTGAGGCCCGGCAGCGCCTCGGCCCGCCGCCACTCGGCGCCGCGCGCCCGGCGGACCACCTTGCGGATCCGTGCGTCCTGCCAGTCCCGCATCGCTTGGGCCCACTCGCCTTCACCCAGTGAGCGCTCGTCGCTCAGGATCTCGAGCACCGCACGCGCCGCCGTCTCCAGCGCGTCCGTACGCGCCGGGGGAGCGGCCCGCTCGATGCGCACGACGAGCGGCAGCACGAACTGCGGTGCCTCGTCGCGTGTGGTGCGCTCGGCGCGGAAGGGGCTGTCCTGGCCGTCGTGCGGGGCGTCCGCCGGCGCGGCGGTGGTCTGGTCGCTGCTCACGGGCTCAAGTCTGCCAGGCGGAACATCGGGTCATCGTGCGGGAGAGGACGGCCTCGTACGCCGCCGGCGGGCTGCCGTGCTCATCCGGAGCAGGCGGTGCGCTGCGCCTCCTGCCACTCGCAGACCGGGCACAGCGTGAGTCCCTTGTACGACTCCGGGTACTCCGTCGGCTTCCGGCACAGCACGCACTCGGCGAACGGCGGCCCGCCCGCCACGGGCTCCCGTGCTGCCGGCTCCGTCTCGCAGTAATCGCTCATGGCCTCAGGGTAGGCGCAGGACTGGAGCCGGGGTCCTGCCGCCGTCCGCCGGACGCTCCGATCAGCTCGGAGACCTTGGCGAACCGGTAGCCCCTCTTGCGCAGCTCGGGCACCACGGCCCGGACCACCTTCTCCGTCACCGGCGCCCCGCCGCGGGTGCAGTGCATGATGACCACGGAACCGGGCCGGACCCCTCGCAGTACCTGCCGTACGACCGCGTCCGCGTCCGTCGCGAACGCGTCGCCGCTCACCACGTCCCACTGCACCGCGGTCATGCCGAGCGCACTGATCGTGCGCAGGGCCCGGTTGTCGTAGCAGCCGCCGGGGAAGCGGAAGTACGGCACCGGATGGGGCACCCCCGCCCTGTGGAGTGCCGTGACGCCGCGTTCCACGTCCGAGCGCATCCGCTGCGGCGGCAGGATCGGCAGCCCGTAGCAGGAGCCGGCGAAGGAGTAGTGGCTGTAGGAGTGGCTGCCCACCTCGAAGAGCGGATCCCGGCCGATCGCCCGTGCCTGCCGCGGGTACTGGTCGACCCAGCGGCCGGTCAGGAACACGGTCGCCGGAACCCGCAGCTCCCGCAGGGCACCGATCAGACCGGGGTTGTCGAAGTGTTCGCCCGCCGCCGCGCGGCGGCCCTCGGCCGCGGTCATGTCGGCGTCGAAGGTGAGGGCGACGACCTTCTCGTGCGTCGGGGCTCTCTTGAACACGGCCGCCAGTCCCTGCGGCCCGGGCGCGAGTGTGGGCGGCCCGGGAACGGTCGTCGTGGGGAACGCCGAAGGAGACGCCGAGGGCCGCGGGGCGTGGTGCGACGCACCGGGGATCGTGCAGGCGGCGAGCGCCGCGCCCAGGACGCCGAGGGTGGCGATGTGCCGTACGAGAGCGTTCACCGCACGAACGTAACCACCGAAATGATCAGAAAAGCAGATCTTCCGGGTGTGCCGAGCCGGTGGGAGGGTGAAGTCACCCGCCCGGCCGCCCGCAGAGAGTCACTCGGGCGCGGTCGTCACAGCCGGCGGAGGCGGTCGACGCCTACGGGGAAGGCGACGGTGTGCCTTCCGGTGAGGGGTCGGCCCACAGCTCCGAAGGGGGTGTGGGGGTGGGGCTCGGTGCGGCTTCTCGCGTGGGCACCGCCGTCGCGGTTTCCGGCACGGGTGCCGCGGGCTCCGGTGCGGATTCCTGCACGGATGCTGCGGGCTCCGGTGCGGATTCCTGCACGGATGCTGCGGGCTCCGGTGCGGCTTCCTGCACGGATGCTGCGGGCTCCGGTGCGGCTTCCTGCGCGGACTCCGGCACGGGTGGCGCGGCTTCCGGCAGCGGGCCTGCCGCAGCCTCCTCCAGGGCTTCCGGGGCGGGCTTTGCCGTGGCCGACGGCGGCCGTGCGCCGTCATGGCCGGGCGTCACCTCCTGTGGCGCCGCCCGCTCCAGGAACCGCAGCAGCTCCACCGGGAAGGGCAGCACGAGTGTGGAGTTCTTCTCGGCCGCGACCGCCACCACGGTCTGCAGCAGCCGCAGCTGGAGCGCGGCGGGCTGGTCCGACATCACCCCGGCAGCCTCCGCCAGCTTCTTCGAGGCCTGGAGCTCGGCGTCCGCGTTGATGATGCGCGCCCGGCGCTCGCGGTCCGCCTCCGCCTGGCGGGCCATCGACCGCTTCATCGTGTCCGGCAGGGACACGTCCTTGATCTCGACCCGGTCGATCTGCACGCCCCAGCCCACGGCCGGGCTGTCGATCATGAGTTCGAGGCCCTGGTTGAGCTTCTCGCGGTTGGAGAGCAGGTCGTCCAGATCGCTCTTGCCGATGATCGAGCGCAGCGACGTCTGAGCCATTTGCGAGACCGCGAACCGGTAGTCCTCCACCTGGATGAGCGCGTTCGTCGCGTCCATCACCTTGAAGTAGACGACGGCGTCCACGCGCACGGTCACGTTGTCCCGTGTGATGCCCTCCTGTGCGGGGATGGGCAGCGTCACGATCTGCATGTTGACCTTGGTCAGCCGGTCCACCATCGGAACGATCAGGGTCAGACCCGGCGACCGGGGCGACCCCAGGACCCGTCCGAAGCGGAAGACCACTCCGCGTTCGTACTGCTTGACGATCCGTGCTGCCGAGGCGAGGCACACGAGTCCAGCGGCACCCGCCGCCACCAAGGCACCCACCAGCTCCTGGATCATGACGACCTCCTCGTCGAGAGGCCCGATATGTCTGCACTGCCACCATAATTCCGCCGGTGTCCACCAAGCGAGGGCCGACCGGCCCACCGGCAGACGCTCGCCCGTGACGAGCCCGGTGGCCCCGTGCGGTCAGCCGCGGGATGCCATCCGCACCGGTTCCGTCCCGGCCGCGCTGTGCCGCTCCGCCCAGCTCTCCAGGGCCGTACGGCAGGCGTGGTCCAGGTGGCAGCCCGGTCACAGGTCCCGTTCGACCGGCCGGTCCTGGGGCAGTGCCTCCAGGCCGTCGAGGATCCTCGGCAGCCGCAGAAGCGTCGCGTTGCCCGACTGCCGGGCCTCGACGAGGCCCGCCCCCTTGCCGGCGAAGTGCAACGCCGGGGACGCCTTGGTCCTGGCGCCCGCCGGGACGTCGGCCGCGCTGCGGACGATCACCGCGGTCATCGGCAGCTTGCCGAGCAGCCCGCAGATCGCGTTCCCGGCGCCCTGCGCCATCAGCTCCCTGTCTTACTGGGCGCGCGGACCCCTGCGCATCGGGTCCACGGCGGCGGCGCACGACCGTTTGGGGTTGTTACTCCTTCACGAGACCCTGCGCGTCACGGGCGAGGGCCGTGAGGCGGGAGATCGCACGGAAGTACTTCTTGCGGTAGCCGCCCTTCAGCATCTCCTCGCTGAACAGCTTGTCGAACGGCAGTCCGGAGGCGAGCACCGGGACCTCGCGGTCGTAGAGCCGGTCCGCGAGCACCACGAGGCGCAGGGCCGTCGACTGGTCCGGCACGGGCCGGACGTCGGTCAGGCACACGGCGTGCACCCCGTCGGCCAGAGCGCCGTACCGGCTGGGGTGGACGCGCGCGAGGTGGTCGAGCAGGTGCGGGAAGTCGTCGAGCGAGGCGCCCGCGGTGGCGTACGCCGCCTTCGTCACCTGCTCGTCGCTGTACGGCGCCGGAGCCTCGGGCAGCCCGCGGTGGCGGTAGTCCTCGCCGTCGATGCGCAGCGTGCGGAAGTGGGCGGACAGGCCCTGGATCTCGCGCAGGAAGTCGACGGCGGCGAAGCGGCCCTCGCCGAGCTTGCCCGGCAGCGTGTTGGAGGTGGCGGCGAGTGCGACGCCCGCCTCGACCAGCTTGCCGAGCAGGGTGGAGACGAGGACGGTGTCGCCCGGATCGTCGAGCTCGAACTCGTCGATGCAGAGAAGACGGTGCTCGGAGAGCGTCTGGACCGTCTGCTGGAAGCCGAGCGCGCCGACCAGGTTGGTCAGTTCCACGAAGGTGCCGAAGGCCTTGAGAGAGGGCGCCGCCGGGGTCGCGTGCCACAGGGAGGCGAGCAGATGGGTCTTGCCGACGCCGTAGCCGCCGTCGAGGTAGACGCCGCGGGGGCCCGACGGGACCTTGGCGGACTTCGCCTTGCCGAAGCCGAAGAACGGGCGCTTGGCGGAGACGGCGTGGGCGCCGCCGAGGCCGTCGGCGAAGCCCTCGAGGACGCGGACCGCCTCGTTCTGGCTCGGCTGGTTCGGGTCCGGGATGTAGGTGGCGAAGCGGACCGAGTCGAAGCGCGGCGGCGGCACCATCTCGGCGACGAGTCGGTCGGCGGGGACGTACGGCTCGCGGGAACAGAGCGACAGCGGGGCCGCCTCGGCTATCGGATCGATCCCTGAGGCGGCGGTGGAGGACGACACGGTTCACCACTCTAAAGGCCGTGCCACACTGCTCGACATGCGACGCCTGTTCCCTGTGACCGACGAGACAGCGACCCGGCCGGGTGACACGGCCCCCGATGACGGGCAGGCGGCGGGCGCGGGTCCAGCCGGCGGGCTCCCCGGTGCCGGCCAGGCCGACCGTGAGTGGAGCCTGGAGGAGCTGGCCGCGGCGTACGCGTATCCGGAGGCGGGGCCGGGCGGACGGGAGCCCTGGCTGCGCGCCAACATGGTCTCCACCCTGGACGGCGCCGCCCAGCACGACGGGCGCTCCCAGCCCATCTCCGGCGCCGCCGACATGCGGATCTTCGGCACTCTGCGGGGGCTCGCCGATGTCGTGATCGTGGGGGCTGAGACGGTACGGCAGGAGGGATACCGTCCGGCCCGCGAGCGAGAGGCCTTCGCGGCGCTGCGCACGGCGGCCGGGCAGGGGCCCGTGCCCGCGATCGCGGTCGTCAGCGCGAGTCTCGAGCTGGACTTCTCATGGCCGCTCTTCACCTCGCCGCTGGTGCCCACACTGGTGCTGACCGGGGCCGCGGCGGCGCCGGACCGGGTGGCCGCCGCCGAGAAGGCGGGCGCCCGGGTGGTGACCGCCGGGGACGGCATGGGCGTGGACCCGGCCCGCGCCGTACGCGCCCTCGCGGATCTCGGTCTGACCCGGCTGCTCACCGAGGGCGGGCCGCGGCTGCTGGGCCAGCTGGTCGCGGCAGGCGTGCTGGACGAGCTGTGCCTGACGGTGTCCCCCATGCTCACGGCGGGTGACGCGCAGCGGATCGCCGGGGGGCCGTCGGTGGCCGTACCCAGGCGGTTTACGCTCGTGTCGCTGCTGGAGGAAGAGGGATTCCTGTTCAGTCGCTACCACCGGAGCTGAGCCACGGGGCTGTGTGTGTTCCCGTGCCTTGAGCCGGATTTTTGTGGAATCACCTGTTCCGTGCGACCCCGGATGGGCGCACTAAATCAGGCGGTCTCTGTGCGATCACGGGGCAGGATGGTTTCCGCAGGGCCTTGGAGGCCCACGGAGGAGAGGCCCCTCGGGGGTCCTCGACGGACTCGGAAAAGAAGGGGCGCCCGTCGTGTTCACGAGCGTACTGATGATCGAGAAGGCCCTCACATCGGCGGACGTGGAGTTCGTCACCACTCTGCATGGTGACGAAACGGTGTCCTTCCACGTCCTGCTGCAGCCCCGCGGCGACCAGGCCGACCGTCTGCTGCGCGCCATCGACGACATCGCCCTCGGCGAGCTGGACGAGGCGGCGCACGAGCGGGAGACCCCGGAGGGCAAGGACGCCGTGGCGCTGGGGCAGCAGGCCCTGGAGGTCTCCCTGTCCGCGCTGCACGGGGCGGGGAGCGAGGCGGAGGGCAGGCTCATCGAGGACCACCCGCTCGACGCGCTCAAGAAGCTCGTCGACGAGGTCGGCGCGGACGAGGTCATCGTGCTGACCGACCCCCACTACGTGGAGGAGTTCTTCCACCGCGACTGGGCCTCGAGAGCCCGGCACAAGGTGGGCGTACCGGTGCTCAAGCTGTTCTCGCACAGCAAGAGCCAGTGACCGGTCGGTGTCACTGGGCGCGCGCGATACCGCATAGGCTGGGGCGCTGAACGCACGCCGTACCAGCATCCAGGAGACACGCATGGCACCCGGCCTCCCCACCGCCATGGACCGACCGCACTTCATCGGCATCGGCGGCGCCGGAATGTCGGGAATCGCGAAGATCCTCGCGCAGCGTGGCGCCAAGGTGGCGGGCAGTGATGTCAAGGACTCCCCGACCGCCGAGGCGCTGCGCGCGCTGGGCGTGACCGTGCACCTCGGTCACGCGGCCGAGCACCTCGCCGACGACGCCAGCTGCGTCGTCGTCTCCTCCGCCATCCGGGCGGACAACCCCGAGCTGGCCCGGGCGGCGGAGCTGGGCATCCCCGTGGTCCACCGCTCGGACGCGCTGGCCCGGCTGATGGACGGCCTGCGTCCGATCGCGGTCGCCGGCACCCACGGCAAGACGACCACGACGTCGATGCTGGCGGTCTCCCTCACCGAGCTGGGTCTCGCCCCGTCGTACGCGATCGGCGGCGATCTCGACGCACCCGGCTCCAACGCCCTGCACGGCGAGGGCGAGATCTTCGTCGCCGAGGCCGACGAGAGCGACCGCAGCTTCCACAAGTACGCGCCCGAGGTGGCGATCGTCCTCAACGTCGAACTCGACCACCACGCCAACTACGCCTCCATGGAGGAGATCTACGACTCCTTCGAGGCGTTCGCGGGCCGGATCGTGCCCGACGGCACGCTGGTGGTCTCGGCGGACCACGAGGGCGCACGCGAGCTGACGCGGCGGCTGGGGGGCTCGGTGCGGACGGTGACGTACGGCGAGTCGCGGGACGCCGATGTGCGCATCCTCTCCGTCGTCCCGCAGGGCCTCAAGAGCGAGGTGACGGTGGTGCTGGACGGCACGGAGCTGACCTTCACCGTCTCCGTCCCCGGCCGTCACTACGCGCACAACGCGGTGGCGGCGCTGGCGGCGGGTGCGGCGCTGGGCGTCCCGGCGGCGGAGCTGGCCCCGGCTCTGGCGGCGTACACGGGCGTGAAGCGCCGCCTCCAGCTCAAGGGCGAGGAGGCCGGCGTCCAGGTCATCGACTCCTATGCGCACCACCCGACGGAGATGACGGCGGACCTGGAGGCGATGCGGGCCGCGGCCGGCGACTCCCGCATCCTGGTGGTCTTCCAGCCCCACCTCTTCTCCCGCACCCAGGAGCTGGGCAAGGAGATGGGCGAGGCCCTCGGCCTGGCCGACTCCTCGGTCGTCCTGGACATCTACCCGGCCCGCGAGGACCCGATCCCGGGTGTGACGAGCGAGCTGATCATCGAGGCGGCCCGGGCGGCGGGCGCGGACGTCCAGGCCGTCCACGACAAGGCCGATGTCCCCGCGGTCGTGGCGGGAATGACGGAGCCCGGAGATCTCGTTCTCACCATGGGCGCCGGGGACGTCACGGACCTCGGCCCCCGGATCCTGGACCGTCTCGCACAGAAGTAAAGGGGTTGGCCTTCATGTCGTACGACATCGACAAGCCGGACGAGCAGTGGCGCACGGAGCTGACCCCGGCGGAGTATGCCGTCCTGCGCCAGGCGGGCACGGAGCCCGCCTTCACCGGTGAGTACACCGACACCAAGACCCAGGGCGTCTACTCCTGTCGTGCCTGCGGCGCCGAGCTGTTCACCTCGGACACCAAGTTCGAGTCCCACTGCGGCTGGCCGTCCTTCTTCGACCCGAAGGACAGTGACGCCGTGGAACTGATCGAGGACCGCTCCCACGGAATGGTCCGCACGGAGGTGCGCTGCGCCCGCTGCGGCTCGCACCTCGGGCACGTCTTCGAGGGCGAGGGCTACCCGACCCCGACGGACCAGCGGTACTGCATCAACTCGATCTCGCTGCGTCTGGCGCCGAACGAGGGCTGACCGGCCGAAGGGCGGGGCGGCGGGCGTCCGGGAAGGACGCCACGCCGCCCCGCGAAGAGGCCTGCTCGGTGGCGCACACCGTCAGGCCGACAGGACCTCCAGCAGAGCCGCACCGAACTCCTCGGGGCGTTCCAGGTGCACGGCGTGCCCGGCGCCCGGGACGGCGACCTCGCGTACCGTGCCGCCGGCCGACGCGTAGCGGTCCAGGACGTGGCGGGTCTGCGCCACCATCGGCTGGGCGGGCGTCCCGTCCCAGCCCGGCACCGCGCCGATCGAGCCCAGGTGCGCCAGGTCGAACAGCGAGGTGTCCGAGACGATCACGTCGTCCTCGCCGCGTATCCACAGCACCGGCGGCTTCGGGTCGAGCAGATGCAGCTCGTCGACACGGAAGACCAGCGGTGAGAGGCAGTTGAGGACCCCGCGGGTACCGGGTGCGACGCCCGGCCAGGCGGGGGACGCCACGCTGTCGCCCGGGTAGTGGTCGTCCCCTGTGCGGGTGGTGAGCATGGACTCGACGTACTCGTCCTCGTGCTCGGGGCGCAGGGGCGGCTTGACGTAGCAGTTCGCCAGGACGGACCGGGGGGAGAGTGGGGAGTCCTCACCGCGGTCGCCCTTCGCGAGCCGCGTGACGAACTCGGGGTTGGCGGTGCCGCCGCCCGCGCCCGCCCCGTCCTCGGAGTTGAGGGTTCCGTCCACCCCCTGGGTGCCGCCGAAGCCGTACGGGGAGACGGGGTTGACCAGGGTCACCGAGCGCACCGCGGCCGGATGGTCGCACAGGTACTGCAGGACGACGCCCCCGCCCATCGACCAGCCCACCAGGTGTACCCGGTCGAGCCCGAGGGCCGCCAGCAGCGCGGCGAGGTCGTCGGCGTGGTCGCGCAGGCCGCGCGTCGCGTCGATGGGCAGCGGGTCGGTGTCGCCGAACCCCCGCAGGTCCGGTGCGAGGGGGCGGTACCGCTCCGGAAGCAGCGGCAGGGTGGTGCGCCAGAAGGCGGAGGAGGAGACGTTTCCGTGGACGAAGACGACCGGTTCGCCCTCGTCCCGGATGTCGGTGACCCCGACGGTGAGCCGGTCGGTGGGAACTCGTCGGGTGCGGATGCTGCTGGTGCTCATGGGCGGTCCTTCAGGAGAGCCAGGTGGCGATCTGGGCGGCGGCCGAGCTGTTCCAGCCCAGCTCGAGGTGGTTGGCGCCGACCACGGTGGCCGTGCCGCCGACCGTGGGGATACCGGTGGTGTCGAGCGCGCTCGCGATGAAGACGACACCGTCGCTGGGCCCGCGGTTCTCGTTGAAGATGCCGACGACGTCCGCGGAACCGCCGGCCAGCAGATAGGTGGTGACGGAGGCGGGTACTCCGGCGTTGTGCAGGGGCGTGATCAGTGAGCCGGCGTTGATGGCGGCCTGGATGCCACTGCCCGCGGTGTAGTAGCCCTGGCCGCCATAGTACGTCGTGTACCAGTCCTGCGCGGAGCCGTCGACCCCGAACACCCCGTCCCAGCGCGCCAGCATCTGGCGCTGACCGGGATAGTCGTCGTAGCCGCCGGCGGGCGTCATGGAGAACTCGGGGTGCGAGGTGTACTGGCCGTAGCACGTCATGTACGAGTGCGGGGACGGGGCGTTGACCGTGCCTCCGCACTCGGGCCAGATGGAGAAGTCGTGCGCCCAGCCGTGGGCGTACGGATAGTCGTAGCCGCCGTTGGGCCCGCCGACGGTGATCAGCCTGCGGACGTCACCGGCGTAGGCCCGTCCCCAACTCGGCTTCAGGGACGACACATACGCGCGGGCCGACATCTCGCCCTTGCTCCAGCCGACGAGGTCGACCTTGGTGACGCCCAGCTTCGCCTTGATGACCGCGATCGCGTCGCCGACGATCTGCGCCTGCATCAGGTTCTCACCCTGCTTGTGCGCGAAGCCGACGGCGAAGACGCGGTGTCCACGCCCCGACAGATACTGCATCAGCCCGGTGGACGGGCAGGACAGGGCGCCGCAGCCGTAGCCGCCCGCCTCACCCGGATTGGCCCAGGCGCGGTCCGCGGTGTCGTTCGCGCCATGGACGAGCAGGACCGGCGTGGTGTTGGTCCCGGTGTTCCAGCCGGGGGCCGAGTAGAGCAGGAAGCGGCCGGAGTACGGGCGCGAGACGCCGCCGAAGTAGGTCACCCGCTTGCCGTCCTGGTCACCGCGGCCGTCCGGCGGGTAGCCCTCGGTGCGGAACCCGGTGGTGGTGTCGAGGTAACGCTCCACGCGCTCCCAGCCGTTGGTGACGACACCGGCCCCGTAGGTTGCCTCGAGAGTGAGATACGAAGGCGGCTCGGCGGCGTACGCGGTGCCGCCGGTGGCCGGCAGTCCGGCCACCACCGCCATCAGGAGGGCGAGCAGAAGCCGCCACCGGCCCGCACGGCCATGTCTGTACCGCATGTCCTGTCCCCCTTGCCGACGTGTGCCCGACGCTCCTCGGTGCGGCGACACGTTAGGCAAAGGAGGCATGGGACGGCATATGTGGGGACCCCATAAGAAAGGGCGGCCATATGGGGCAGCAACCTGGCCATCTCCGCCCCGATTTCGCATGCCGGGCGCACCGCCGTGGTCCGACCGGCAGGTCACCCGCCATGGAGCCGCAACATGCGCCGTCTACACTCTCCCCGCAACGGCCCTTGCGACACCGGCCGGGATCAGGCCGCTCCTGCCACACCCGAAGGGTATTCGGCGCTTTGATACGGATAGATTCAGTCACCAAGCGGTACCCGGACGGCACGGTGGCGGTCGACCGGTTGTCATTGGAGATACCGGACCGCTCGATCACCGTCTTCGTCGGCCCCTCGGGCTGCGGCAAGACGACGACCCTCCGCATGATCAACCGGATGATCGAGCCGACCGAGGGCACGATCACGCTCGACGGCGTCGACATCGGCAAGCAGCCCGTGAACTCGCTGCGCCGGTCGATGGGGTACGTCATCCAGAACGCCGGGCTCTTCCAGCACCGCACGATCGTCGACAACATCGCGACCGTGCCCCGGCTGCTCGGCTGGAGCAAGGACCGGGCCCGGGCCAGGGCGCGGGAGTTGATGGACCGGGTCGGACTCGACGCCTCGCTGGCCAAGCGGTACCCGTACCAGCTCTCCGGCGGGCAGCAACAGCGCGTCGGTGTGGCGCGCGCACTCGCCGCGGACCCGCCGGTGCTCCTCATGGACGAGCCGTTCTCCGCCGTCGACCCGATCGTGCGCAAGGGCCTGCAGGAGGAACTGCTCCGTATCCAGGAGGAGCTGGGCAAGACCATCGTCTTCGTCACCCATGACATCGACGAGGCCATCCGGCTCGGCACCATGGTCGCCGTCATGCGGACCGGTGGCAGACTCGCCCAGTTCGCGCCGCCGGCGGAGCTTCTGTCCTCCCCGGCCGACGCGTTCGTGGAGGACTTCCTCGGCACGGACCGCGGCATCCGGCGGCTGTCGTTCTTCACCACCGAGGGCCTTGAGCTGAAGAAGACGGCCATCGTCGCCGTCGACTCCACCGCCGAGCAGATCGCCTCCCGCGCAGCGTCCGACGTGCCGTACCTGCTCGTCACGGACCTCGACGGCAAGCCGCTCGGCTGGAGCGAGGCCGGGGACCTCGTCGCCGGGGACATCGCACCGGAGCGACTGCTGCCGTACGGACGGCCGTTCGTGTACGGCAAGGACTCGCTGCGCGCGGCGCTCGACGGCGCGGTGCTGTCGCCCACCGGCTGGTCCGTCGCCGTGGACGGCGACGGCCGGGTGGTCGGGGTCGTGTCGCAGCAGACCGTCGGCGACGCCATCCGCAGCGCCCATGCCGAGGAGCACCCGGACGAGAAGGTCGCCGGATGAACAGGTTCTTCGACATCCCGAGCGACCTGCAGAGCAGCTATCTCGGCCTGATCGGCCTGCACTTGAGGGAGTCCCTGCTCCCGGTCCTGGTGGGTCTGCTGGTCGCGCTGCCCGTCGGTCAGCTCTGTGTGCGGTTCCGCTGGCTGTATCCGCCGGTGCTGTGGGTGACGACCGTGCTCTACGCCATCCCCTCGCTGGCCTTCTTCGTCGTCCTCATCGACTACACCGGCCAGACCGAGACCACGGTGATGATCCCGCTCGCCGTCTACAGCCTGGTCGTGCTCGTCCCCGCGATCGTGGACGGCGTCCGCTCCGTACCGCAGGAGACGCTCGCAGCGGCCACCGCGATGGGCTTCGGACCCGTACGCCGTTACCTCCAGGTCCAGTTGCCGATCGCCGTGCCCGCCATCATCGCCGGGTTGCGGGTGGCCACCGTGTCCAGCATCAGCCTGGTCAGCGTCGGCATGCTGATCGGCAACCAGGGCGCGCTCGGAAACCTGCTCAACGACGCGAACATCTACCACCGGCCCGAACTCGCCTGGAACTCCGTGCTCACCACGGCGGTCCTGGCCATCCTCGCCGATGCCGTGCTGGTCCTCGTCCGCGTTCTGCTAACCCCCTGGATGCCGAGCGGCGCGCGCCGCCCGAAGCCCAAGGCCGCCGCGGCCCGGCCCGATGCGGCCGTGCCCGTCCTGGAGGACGCCGCCCGGTGAACGTACTCAATTTCGTCAGCGCCTTCTTCAACGACAGTGCTCACTGGCACGGTTACGACGGCATCCCCACGCGCCTGTGGGAGCACCTCCAGTACTCCCTGGAGGCGCTCGTCGTCGCCGCCGCGATCGGGCTGCCGGTCGGGCTGGTCACCGGCCACTTCGGGCGCGGCGGCAACGCCCTCGCCCTGATCGCCACCGCCGCCCGGGCCCTGCCCAGTTTCGGCCTGCTGGTGCTGATGGTCATCCTGCTCGGGTTCAGTCTGCTGCCCGTGATGATCCCGCTGGTCGTCCTCGCGGTCCCGCCGATTCTGGTCACCACCTACGAGGCCGTCCGCTCCGTCGACCCGTCCCCGGTGGACGCGGCCCGCGGCATGGGAATGCAGGAGTCGCGCATCCTGTTCCAGGTGGAACTCCCCGTCGCGCTCCCGCTGATCCTCAGCGGTCTACGCTCGGCCGCCATCCAGATCGTCTCGACGGCGACCATCGCCGCGTACCTGGGCCTCGGCGGCCTCGGCCGGTACATCATCGACGGCCTCTACCAGAGGAACTACGAGAAGGTGGTGGGCGGCGCCACGCTGGTGGCCGCCATGGCGCTCGCGACGCTCGGACTGTTCTGGGCGGCCGGGCGCTTCGCGGTGTCGCAGGGCGTGCGCCGGAGCGCCTGACGGAACGACCGGGGGCCCGGGAATCCACGATTCCCGGGCCCCGCCGCGCTGTGTCATCCCTCGCTGCGGGCCAGCGCCTGCTCCAGCACCACGAGCAGCGCGTCGCGCACCGAGCCGCGCTCCCGGGCGTCGAAGACGATGACCGGGACGTGCTCGGAGACGTCCAGCGCCCAGCGCACCTCGTTCACGCCGTACTCCACCCTGCCGTCGAAGGCGTTGAGGGCGACCGCGAACGGGATGTCCTTGTGCTCGAAGTAGTCCACGGCCGCGTAGCAGTCGTCGAGGCGCCGTGTGTCGACGATGACGAGCCCGCCGACCGCGCCCTCCACGATGTCGTCCCACATGAAGCCGAACCGGTCCTGCCCGGGCGTGCCGAAGAGGTACAGCTTCAGGGTCGGGTCGATGGTGATGCAGCCGAAGTCCATGGCGACCGTGGTCGTGGTCTTGCGCGGGGTGTGCGTGAGGTCGTCCACGCCCGCGGCCACCTCGGTGATGGCCGCCTCGGTGGTCAGCGGTTCGATCTCGGAGATCGAACCGACGGCGGTGGTCTTGCCCACCCCGAAGCCGCCCGCGATCACCATCTTGACCGGCAGCGGGGGACGTACGGCCGTCTGCGCTGCCGCGCCGCCGGTGACCGGTTCAGTCGGTGTCACGGAGTACCCCCCGGGAGTCGGGGATGGCCCGGAGGCCATCGATAACCCTTCGCAGGACGGACGCGTCGTGCGTGACGTCGGTGTGCGGCACATACACCGTCAGCTGCCCGGCGGCGCGCAGGTCCTCGGCGAGGACCCGGACCACGTTCAGATGCAGCCGCAGCCGGGCCGCGATCTCCGCGATGGACTGCGGCTGCCTGCAGGCGGCGACGATGTCGTGCTGCTCGAACGAGAGCCGGTCGAGCGCTTCGAGACCCTCCGTGGTGGCCACCACCTGGGTCTCGACGGGGACCGGCCGGCCGGACGCGGTGGGCGCCACCCGGCCGGCGGTGACCAGGAACGGCCGTACGGCGGCAACGCGACCGAACGGTTCCACCGGCGTGCGGCCCCCCTCGTCGGTGTCGCGCGGAGTGCGGCCGTCCGCCATGGGTGCGACTTCCTTCCTCGGCCGGGTCGGGACCGGTCACCCCGTCGAGGCGGCGCCGACGCTGTTCTTCAGCTCCAGCACCAGCTGGGGGCTGAGCGCGGCACCCGCCCGGTTGGCGAACAGGGTCATCTCGTAGGCGATGTTGCCCAGCTTGGCCTCCTTGTCGGTGACCACGCCGAGCACGGCGCCGCTGCCGATCGCGGAGACCAGGACGTGACCGCCCTCCAGGTCGATGATGACCTTGTTGAGGCCGCCGAGGCCGTAGTTGCCGGAGGCGCCTGCGGCCAGGCTGGTGATGCCGGAGACGATCGCGGCGAGCCGCTCCGAGTCGGCGTGCTCGCGCAGTTCGGAGACGGCGATGAGCAGACCGTCGGAGGAGACGGCGATGGCGTCGACGACGCCCGCGGTCTCGGTCGCGAACCGGTTGAGCAGCCAGGTGAAGTCGGCTGCTGCGGCTTGCAGGTCGGCCGGCGTGGTGCCTCCTGCCGGAGTGTCACCTGTCGACGTGCTCACTGCTCCGCTCCTTCCTGGAGGTGGTTCTGGTCGTGCGTGCGGTGGGGGGTGGTGCGGGTGGCGGTGTCGCGGTTGGCGCGCTCCACCGCGGCCTCGAACTCGTCGAGCGCGGAGCGGACTTCGTCGGCGTCGGCGGGCCGGGGAGCCCGTGACGCCGCCTGCCGACCGGTGTCGGAGGTGGTGGTCGGCAGCGTCGCGCCCCGGACGCGGCGGCGCAGCGGCCTCGGGGTGCCGGGTGCGGCCTCGGCCACGGCGTGCGCCGATTCGGGGGTACGGGCCCCGGGAGCCGGTGCGGTGCCCTCCGTGCGGGGGCGGGGGACGAGCGGGAGCTCCTCGGCAGGGTCATGAGGAACCGAATGGTCCAGGGCGCCGGTGCCGTCGGGCAGGCGGGACTCCGTACGGTCCGCACGCTCGTGGCCGTCCCCGGCCGCCTCCTCGCCCACCTCGTGCTGCTGGTGTCGGGGGAGCCGCCGGGGCAGGGCATCGGGCCGGTCCTCGGCGCCGGCGGGAGCCTGCTCGGCGGGCACGTCCGCCGGGGCGACGACGGCCGACGGCACCGGGCCGGACACGGCAGCCGCGGACTCCGGCCCGGCCGTGGCCGACGCCGTGGGCTCGGGCTCCGGCGCGTCCACCGGGCTCATCGTCAGCAGCAACATCGAGGGGATCTCCACAGTGGCCGTGACCCCACCGCCGGGTGTGCGGGACAGTACGACCCGGACCTCCCAGCGGCGCGCCAGCGTGCCCACCACGAACAGGCCGAGCACCTTCGTCGGTACGACGTCCAGGCGCTCACGGCGGACCAGCCGGGCGTTCTCCTCGGCGAGCCGCTCGGCGCTCATCCCGAGGCCGTGGTCGGCGACCTCGATCACCGCGCCTTCGGCACGGGTGCGCACCGTCACCTCGACGGGGCTGCCGGCGGGTGAGAACGAGACGGCGTTCTCCAGGAGTTCGGCGACCATCAGCGTCAGGTCGCCGATGATGTCGGGTTCCACCATGACATCGGTCTCGGCGTGCAGCCGCACCCGCTGGAAGCCCTCGATCTGGCCGAGCGCGGCCCGTACGACGTTGGTGAGTGCGGTGGGACCGGAGTCCAGGACCGTCTCGCGGATGCCGGCGAGCAGCATCAGGCTGTCCGCGTTGCGCCGCAGCCGCACGGCGATGTGGTCGATGGAGTAGAGGCGTTCGAGGAGCGCGGGGTCCGTCTCGCCCCGCTCCACCGCGTCGATCAGCACCAGCTGACGCGTGGTCAGGTTGCTCACTCTGCGCCCCACGTTGCCGAACATCTCGGCGACGTTGCGCCGGCTGAGCACCTGGCGCTCCAGCAGCGCGGCCGCGGTGGTCTGCACACGGTTGAAGGCCTCGGCCAGCTCGCCGATCTCGTCGCGTGCGGTGACGGGCATCTCACGCAGCCGTGGCGGGCCGTCGTCCTCGGCGTCCTCGTCGGCCACCCGGGCCAGTTCGCGGCCGGCGACCTCGGCGACCTGCTGGGCGGCGCCGGTGAGGGCCTGGACGGGGCGGACCACGGAGCGGCGCACCGCCCCGGAGAAGGCGATCCAGACGGCGAAGCCCACGAGCGCGAGGCTCAGCAGCAGTCCGGCCCGCCACTGGGCGGTGCTGGACGCGGCGTCGGCCCGGTCGGCGACCTGGTCGATCAGCGCGGCGGTGATCTCCAGCCGGCTCGCGGCCTGCCGGGGGTAGGCGGAGTAACCGCTCAGGGCCGCCGTGGACTTCGCGCGGACCTCCGCCAGGGTGGCCGCCTGCAGGGCGCTGGGGTCGATCTGGAGCTCGGCGTACGCCTCGGCGATGTCCCGCTGGGCGGTGCTGTGCTCCATCCCGGAGAGCAGGTTCGCCTGCTCATCGGTGGCGAACCGGCCGAAGCGGTCCGCCTGGTAGGTGTACAGCTCGTAGGAGCCGACCGCCCCCGCGTACTCGATGAGTGCGTTGGTGTCACCGGTCGTCGCCGAGAAGACACCGGTCTCGAAGGCACCGTGCGCGGCGTCGGCGCGCAGCAGCGAGTCGAGCAGGTTGCCGGTGAAGGTGGCCGCGAGATCCTCGTTCCGGTCCAGCCCGAGACCGTCGATCAGTCCTTCGGAGGTGTTGGTGTAGGCCGGGTCGATGTTGTCGGCGGGCAGGTACCCCTGCTCGACGGTCTCGCGCAGGCTGGACAGTCCGTCGATCTCTTTGAGGACCTGGTCCTCCGTCTCCGGCAGTCGGTCTCCGAAGGCGGCCCGCACCTTGTCCACTTGGGCGTCCACGGCCTGCTGGGCGGCGCGATAGGCCGACAGTGAGGGCTTGGTGCCGCCGGCGGCCGCCTCGTAGCGCACCGAGAGCAGGATGGCCTGCTGGTGCTCGGCCTCCAACCGGTCGACGAGCCGGGCGACCTGGGTGCTGTCGCGTACCAGCCGAGCCGCGGACCCGGCGCTGACCGACTGCTGTATCAGGCCGCTGATGAGGTAGACGAGCAGCACGGCCACCACGGCGAGCGGTACACCGAAGAGGATGTTGAGCTTGCGCCTGAACGGCCATCGGACGGCGAAGCCGCGTAGGCCACCACCCGGCGGGGACGGCGCCGGCCGGGCCGGCGCGTCCACCTCGTTCGTGGACACCAAGCCTCCTTTGAAGGCGTCTTGGGGCGCGTGTAGATTCAATGTGACCGCAATGGATCGACCGGGGTCGCCAACGGAACCGACCGGGTCGGCACAGAACGGTACAAGGCGGCCCGGACACCGTTGTCAGCGCACACTGCAGCCCCGCGCGAACTTCCGGGAGACTACCGTCTCTTGAGGCCCCGGTTCCGGTCGCCCTACGTCAAGAATCCATTACGAAGAGCGCGTGGTTCCGCCCCGGTTCGGTCGTTGCTCCTTCACAATCGGACGTTCACGATCGTCCGGGCATCGAGGCCAATCGGTGACCAGAATGCTCTTGACTGACCGAGAACGAGCTGGATTGGATCAGTGGAGTGCGGCGCCCGCACCCCCGCACAGCAGCGCCACGCCTTGCCCCCACCCCTTCGGCCCGGAACGGGAATCGTGACCTTTACAGCGAACACCAGCACGTCCAGCAGGAGACTCCCCGGCACGGCCGCCGTCGCCCTCGCCGCCACGGCAGTACTGCTCGCGGGGTGTTCCTCGTCCTCCGACAACAAGTCCGACCCGCTCTCGGGCGGTAAGTCCGACGGCAACACCGTCGTCGTGGGTTCCAACAACTTCGCCGAGAGCATCCTGATCGCCGACATCTACGGCGAGGCTCTGAAGGCCAAGGGCCTGAAGGTGACCTACAAGCCCAACATCGGTAGCCGCGAGACCACTTACGGCCTGCTGAAGAACGGCTCCATCACGGTCCTGCCGGAGTACAACGGCGCGCTGCTGGCCTACCTCGACAAGGACGCCGCCCCGAAGACGATCGCCGCCACCACGGCCGCGATCAACGCCAAGCTGGACTCCAAGCTGACGCTGCTGGAGCCGGCGCCCGCGCAGGACAAGGACTCCGTCACCCTCAACGCGGACACCGCCAAGAAGTACGGCCTCACCGAGCAGTCCGGCATCGCGGACCTCAAGAACGCGGCCAAGGACCTGGTCATCGGCGCGTCCCCGGAGTTCCAGACCCGGCAGCAGGGACTGGTCGGCCTGAAGTCGGTCTATGGCCTGGAGTTCAAGTCCTTCAAGGCCCTGGACGCGGGCGGCCCGCTGACCCAGGCGGCGCTGAAGAAGAACACCGTGCAGGCTGCGGACATCTTCACCACGGACCCGACCATCTCCAAGGAGAAGTTCGTGGTCCTCCAGGACCCGAAGAACCTCTTCGGGTTCGAGAACGTGCAGCCGCTCGTCTACAAGTCGGGGCTGTCCCAGCAGGGCGTCGACGCGCTCAACGCGGTGTCGGCCAAGCTGGACACGGCGGCGCTGCTGGACCTGGACACCCAGGTGCAGCTCGGCAACAAGGACCCGCTGGACGTCGCCAAGGCCTGGCTGAAGTCGGCCGGCCTGGGCTGACGCACCCGCCCGTGGACACCGCGGACGGAGCGGCGCGGGTGCCCGAGCCCACGACGGACACGGGCGCCCGCGTCGTCCTCGACGGCACCGCCCTCGACGTCGGCGGGGTGGTCCGCCTGGCCGGGGGCGCGGCCGTGCCCGTCGTGCCCGCACCGGCCATGGAGCGCGCCCGGCGCTCATGGCACACGGCCCAGCGGCTCGCTGCCGCAGGCCAGTTGTACGGCCGCGGCACCGGCGTCGGTGCCCACCGCTCGGTGCGGGTCGATGCCGAGGAGGAGTCGGGGCACGGGCTGCGGCTGCTGCGCAGCCACGCGGGAGGAGCGGGCGCCCTGCTGCCGGCCCGCGAGATCCGGGCGATGCTCGCCGTGCGCGCCAACCAGCTGCTGGCGGGTGGCTCCGGCATCCAGCCCGCCTTCGTCACCGCGCTCACCGACGCCTTGCGGCTCGGCGTCCGCCCCGCCGTCAACGAGTACGGCGGCGTCGGCACCGGCGATCTGACCGCGCTGGCCCAGACCGGTCTCACCCTGATCGGCGAGCGCCCCTGGCTCGGCGACCCGCAGTCCGGTCTGCCCGCGCCCGTGGCCCTGCGTCCCGGCGATGCCCTCGCCCTGCTCAGCAGCAACGCCCTCGCGCTCGGTCAGTCCGCGCTGGCCTGCCACGACCTGACGGTGCTGCTGGACGCCACACACGCGGTGGCGGCCCTGTCGCTGGCCGCCGTGTCCGGGTTGCTGGAGGCCTACGCGGCCCCCGTGCACGCCGTACGCCCGTACCCCGGAGCGGCCCGAGCCGCGATGGAGGTACGGCGCCTGCTGGGCGCCCCAGACCGTCCGCCGCTGGCTGTGGGGCGGATCCAGGACCCGTACGGCTTCCGGGCCTTCCCGCAGGTGCACGGGCCTGCGCTGGAGGCCGCCGACGCGCTGCGGCGGATCGTCGAGGTGGAGGTCAACTGCCCTTCGGAGAACCCGCTGATCGGTGAGGACGGCACGGCCCACCACCACGGCGGATTCTTCGCGGCACCACTCGGCCTCGCCCTGGACGGGGCGTGCCTGGCCCTGCTGGGGACCGCCCAGCTGTCCGCGGCGCGCCTGACCGCGCTCGGCAGGGCGGACCTGACGGGGCTGCCCGCGTACCTCGCCTCGGGACCCACGGGCAGCTCGGGCACGATGATCCTGGAGTACACCGCCAACTCCGCGCTCGCCGAGCTGCGTTCCTGTGCCGCCCCGGCGTCGGCCGGGCACACGGTCCTGTCCCAGGGACTGGAGGAGGCGGCCAGCTTCGCCTCCCAGGCCGCCCGCCAGTCGCTGCGCGCGGTGGACGCGTACCGCACCGTCCTCGCCTGCGAACTGGTCGTGGCCGTACGGGCGTTGCGGCTGCATCCCGCCCCGCCGGCCGTCCCGGCCTTCACCGTGGCGGCCGCGGCGCTCCCGGAGAAGACGGAGGACCGCCCGCTGACAGGGGACGTGACCGCGGCGGCGGAACTGCTACCGACGCTGGCGGCGTTGTAGACGGCGACGGGCCGCGCCCCCGGCACGGACGCAGCCCGTGGCATCGTGCGGGCTCCGCCGCAGGGGGCGCGATCAGCCGTGCGACCCGCACTCGGCAGCCGGCGGTGCCCCCGCGGCGACGTTCCGGTCAGGGCTTGCGGGCAACCGCCCGTACATCGCGATGTCCTCGTCCCGGATGCCCTGCTCCCCGGTCCCGTCCGGGTGCCACTTGTGCACCTGGACCACGCCGGGCGCGGCCAACTCCAGCCCGTCGAAGAACTCGTGGGCCTCGTCGATCGTCCGCAGCCGCATCGGCATGTTGCGCGCCGCGTACTCCCGGGCCACTCGTCCCACCTCGTCCGGAGCGAACTCGGCGGTGCCGATGGACATGGCCAGCCAGCTGCCGGACGGCAGCGGTTCGAGAAGGCGGCGCACATTGCCGACCGCGTCGTCCGCGTCCAGCATGAAGTGGACGATCGCGATCACCGTGAGGGCGACCGGCCGGTCGAGGTGGAGGGTCTCGCGGAATTCGGGCGACGTCGTCGGTCTTGTCGAGAGAGACGGCGCCCACGAGGCCGTTCAGATACACGATGTCCGGCAGCGCGGGCGCCTCGCAATTCTCAACTCGCCAGTTGCGAGCTGTTGTTGGCGGGTGCCACAGTGTTCATAGCGTCGGCGGCCGGTGAACCAAGATGTTGAGCAGCCCGGTTGGGGGAGACGGGGCTGCGGTCCCTGTGCGATGGAGTGAGATGCACGGGGCGCGGCACGGCGTCCGGCGGTGGGCGCCGGCAAGGTGCCCCGGCAGACGAAAGGCGAACGGTGATGGCTCCGCCCTCCCTCCCCCAGTCCTTGGACCGCCTCTCCGGGGGCGCCTCACCCCGTCGGTCCGATGTCTTCGCCGTCCTGGCCCTCCCGGCGGCGGTGGGGGTGGCCCGGAGCAACGTCCGAGCCCTGCTTGCCCGGTGGGGCACCGGCCACCGAACCGTTGACAACGCTGTCTTGGTGACCTCGGAGCTCGTCACCAACGCCGTCATGCACGGCGCCGGCGAGCGCATCGTGTGCCGGCTGCGCACCGACGGCCACCGGCTGCACATCGAGGTCCAGGACGAGAACCGCGGCGGGACCCTGCCCGCGCTCCGCAGCCCGCACCCCGACGACCAGAGTGGCCGCGGCCTCGTCCTGGTCGACGCGCTGAGCAGCGACTGGTGGGCAAGGGACGCCCCGCTCGGCTCCGGTCGCGTCGTCTGGGCCGAGCTGAGCCCCCAGCCCGGTGAAGCCCTCGTGACCGTCCCACCCGCCGTCCCGCACCTCAGGCCCGCCCCCCATCCGGCCGACCGCGCCCCGGAGGCGGAGGAGTAACAAGGACCCCCACCATGGAACGGCCGCACGCCTCTGCCGAACCGCTGCCCCACCCACCCGCCGCCCGCCTGGCCCTGTCCCCGGCGCTGACCGCCGCTCTCGGATACGACGTCGTGGGCACTCCGAGGGAACACGGCGAACGGATCATGAAGTGCCTGTCCCGTGTCGGCTGTGTGTTCGCCGACGACCTCCAGTGGTGGTGGATCGTCCCCGCGGGCTGCGACATCGGCGTCACCTGGCCGCCGTCGACGAGCTGTGCGGTCGACGCCCGCCTGGGCCGCGGGGCCCCGGAGCCGCAGCCACACCGGGCCGACCCCTCCTGGAGCGGCCCTCGTGCCGACCGGCCACTGCTGATCCACCGACCCGACGGTGACTCTCCGTACACGCCGTCGATCCCGCTGTACTTCCTCGCCTGCCGCCTGGCCGGCAGCACTCCGCACTGGTCCTCGGGGCCGGTGCCCGAGGCGCTTCCGGCCCTCAGGCACCCCGGCCGGTCCCTCTCCGGATGACGCCCGCCGCTCGGTGACGCATCCTTGCTAGGGCGCTATCGGGGTACCCGGAGACCCTGAGCGAACGATGGGGGAGGTGCCCGGCATCTCCCCCAGGGAACCGGTCGGAGTGGTCATGGTCAAGAACGAGGCACGGGGCAAAGGAGGAGTCCCCAGTGACTCGGTGTTCGGTGCACCGTGCTGGGTCAGTCTGACCACGCGCGACCTCGACGTCGCGGAGAACTTCTACCGGGCCGTGTTCGGCTGGGAATGGCGGCCGAACAGCATGGACGAGCGAATCCGGGTGGCGTTGGCGGACGGGGTGCCCGTCGCCGGGATCGCCGCCGTGGCCTCGATGTGGCAGATGGCCGTCGCCTGGACCCCGTACTTCGCCGTCCCCAGCGCCGACGAGGCGGCGAGCCGCTGCCGTGAGCGCGGCGGTACGACGGCCGTCGGCCCGCTCTCCTTTCCGCCCGGCCGGGCCGCCCTGCTGGCGGATCGCGACGGAGCGGTCTTCGGTGTCTGGGAGGGCCCGCTCGTCACGGGCTGGGAGGAGTGGCGCGAGGCCGCCCCCACGTTCATACGGCTGCACACGCGGAACGCCTTCGACTCCGCGATCTTCTACGGGGAGGTCCTCGACTGGGCCTCCGCACGCCAGGGCTGTTGCGAGGTGCAGTACGACGGCGACGAGGTGGTCCTGCGCAGCGGTGGAACGGTGGTGGCACGGATCCACTCGGGAGCGGTGGAGGCCGCGCCCGACCCCACGATCCGCCCGCACTGGCAGGTCCACTTCGTGGTGGGCGACGTCGAGGCCTGTGCGCGGGCCGCGCGGGCCCAGGGCGGCTGCGTCCTGCAGTGGGAGGAGGGCGCCGAGGACGCGGTGCTCGCCGACCCGGACGGCGCGCGCTTCACCGTGACCGCCAAGCGCCAGCCCTGAAGGCCGCGGGCCCTCTGTGACGGCACCCGGGGGTCTCAGGAGTCCTGGTCGGGGGCGCCTTCGCCGACCCGGTACGTCCTGGTCCAGGTGGCCCCGCAACGGCAGCGGGACTTCTCGATCAAATGGCCGTCCTCGCTGACCCCGAGGCCGTGCCTGATGCGGACGTGAACGTGCTCACCCACGGTGCGTCTCCTCCGGTCGGCCGGCATCCGGGCGAACCGCCATTCAACGACATGCCGCACAGGTCGTATATGAGCGCGCTCACAGGGTTGGGCACGCTCACGGGATGAGACCGCTCGGTTCCCCGTTGTACGGCCTCGGCGGACGGGACCCGGCAGGGGCCCCGTGCAGATGTGGGGGTCGGGGCGACCGGCCCGCCCGCCGAGGGGTCGAGGGGCTCAGGAGGCGGCGGTGTCGGCCGTGGGGGACCGATCGCGACGGCGGCGCAGGACGCCCCGGCGCGGCTCCTGGTCGGGCAGCCAGCCGAAGGCCAGGCAGCTTCCCGTCACGCCCAGCAGCAGGCCGATCAGGAAGCCGCCCAGGTTGGACGTGATCCAGCTGCCCAGGGACACCAGGACTCCGAGGATCGAGTAGAACACGCGCTGGGCCGGGCTGAAGAGCAGCAGCAGTCCGCACAGCAGCATCACCGTCGGCAGTAGATACCCGGCCAGGCCCTGCATGCCGATGTGCGTGATCACCTTCAGCGACGCCTTCTCCGTGAGGAGGATCTCCGCTCCGCCCAGCGTCAGCAGCAGCCCGCCCCAGAAGGGGCGGTCCGCCCGCCGGCGCCGGAAGGCGGTCCTCGCCCGGCTCGCCATCAGCAGCCCGTGTCGCTGAAGCTGAGGTTCAGGCCGGGCAGCCTGAATACCGCGGCGGTGGTGGCGTAGTTGGTCTGCCGCAGGTTGACGATGTGCACCGTGTCCGCCTGCTGCCCGAAGACGCCCTTGTTGCCCTGCACCCCGGCCTTGGTCAGGGTGCTCGCGTCGTTCCCGATCTCGATGTGGTTGAAGTCGGCGTCGCCGGTCAGCAGGGTCGAGTCGGTGGTCAGATCGGTGGCGGTCACCTTGTCCTTGCCGCCGCCCGCGGTGATCTTCAGGTTCGTGCCGCCGAGGTCGACGCTCTGGCACAGCTTGACCAGTGTGGCGTTCTTGATCGCGGAGGTGACGACCAGCACCTGGCCGCCGGTGTCGCCGGCGTTCGGACTGTCGTCCGCCATGTTGTCCAGGGCGCCGAACTGCTCGAAACCGGTGCCGTTCAGGTCCGTGGCGGCGACCGTGAAGGGCAGACCGGAGATCGCGAACTGCACCCCCAGTGCTCCCTGGGCGGTCATGATCGCGAGACCGGCGGCGATCGCGGTGGCAGGCACCGCCATCACCGCGGCGCGGCGCAGGCGGACCCGCCCGCGCCTTTCGGGCGACGCTGCGGTGGTGGCACCGCTTTCCTGGTGCTCGGGTGCGGGACCGGGGGACGCCGTGGCGTCCGAGGACGAGGCCATGTCTGCTCCTGTGCATAGGCAATGCGAGTGGGGCTTCGCTGGCGTGTTGTCCTGGCGCGGACAGCGGCTGCCGTGCGCGCCTCCTCTGGCATCCCGGCGTGTGCAAGGGCTTGCTCGCGGCGCGGCAGTTACCACTGGGGAAGTTACCGGCGGTTACACCGAGAGGTCAAGAGAGCTGTGGAAAAAGGGTGTTGGTTGTGTTGCACCTGTGCCGCCGATGTACCGGCGGCCTTCCGGGCAGGGTGGCCGCCGACCTGCCCCGCCGCATCTATTCCCATCAACTTCGCTGTCACGTATTGACGTTGACGATTCATCAGGTCTACAACTTCCCCTGATCTCGCATGGATCCGTGGCGCCGGATCCGTCGCACCGCACACGTCACTCTCCCGGCCCCCGTCCTCCCGGGGCGTTGGTGACACCTCCGCACGCGCGGTGCGAAGCACGGAACCTTCACATCCGGCCGCGATCCAGCACTCTCCGCGACACCGGCACGGTCGCCTCCCCTGTCCGTGCACCGTTCCCGGTGACCCGGCTGCCGCTGCCCGCCCGTCACGTACGGAGAAGGCGTCACGGGCCGGCAGCGGCACACCCCCCGCAACCCCCCACTTCGGAGAAGAGGCACCCTCATGCGTACGCCCCGATCCCTGCTCGCCGTCGCCGGCACCGCCGCTGCCCTCGCCCTGGCCGCGGCTTCCCCCGCCTCCGCGGACGGCGCCGTGCTCACCGCAGGCGGCACCGCCGTCGCCGTCGGCGACGTCCTCAACGCGTCGCTCGCCGCCGGCACCACGGCCACGCTCTACTCCAGCGCCACCGGCACCAGCGGGGTCTCCTGCACCTCCTCCACGTTCACCGCCACCGTCACCGACAACCCGGCCGCCCCGGGCGCCGCCACCGAGTCGCTCACCGGCCACAGTTTCGACAGCAGCAGCTGCACCAGCAACGTCATCGGTGTCCTGGGCGTCACCGGCATCACCGTCGACCACCTGCCCTACACCACCACGGTCGGCTCCGACGGCACGGTCACCGTCACCCCGGCCGCCGGCTCTACCATCCAGACCACGGTCAAGCTGCGCACCCTGCTCGGCACCATCACCTGCGTCTACCAGGCCCCGAGCCTGACCGGCACGGCGAGCAACACCGACAACGGCATCGCCTTCACCAGCCAGCAGTTCACCAAGGTTTCCGGCTCGTCGCTGTGCTTCGCCAACGGCTACTTCACGGCGAAGTACGCCCCGGTCACCGACACCAGCCAGGCGGGCAGCCCGGTGGTGTCCGTCAACTGACGGACCGGCGCCGACGGCCGCTGCCGGTGGGTCCGGCGGCGGCCGTGTCAGCCGCGCCTGCGGCGCAGTGCCAGGGCGGCGCCCCCGGCGAGCACCGCGATCGCCCCGGCGCCGCCCGCCAGCAGCGGCAGCGACGGACCGCCGTCGGAGCGGGGCGCGGTGGCCGCCGCCGGTGTGCCGGGTACGGAGGTCGCCAGTCCGCCGGGCCGGGACGAGGTGCTCACCGCAGGCCGGCTCGGCGACGGCGCGGGGGTGGGCGTGGGTGTGGGCGAGGCTTTGGCACCGGCCCGGGTGCCCGAGGTCTTCACGCTGCCCGAATCCCGGGTGGCCCCGGACCCGCGGGAGGCACCGGACGCCGCCGGGAACACCACGTCCGAGCACGAGTAGTACGTGTCCGTCGTGCTCGAATTCTGCCAGATCGTGAAGAGCACATGGTGCCCGGACCGGTTGGCCGGGAGCTTCGCCCTGATCCGGTACGCGCCGTTCGTCAGCGGCGGGTCGGTCACCTGGGCGAACGGTGCCGTCGGGAGGTCGGACCAGGTCAGCGGCTTGGTGGGGTCGTACCCCTGCTTCGTCAGGAACAGCTTGAACGTGCCCGTGTGCGCGATCGTCGAGCTGTACGCCATGGTCAGTACGGCCCCGGGCGCGAGCCGGGTCGACGGCCAGTCGGAGCGTGCCAGGTCCAGACCCCGGTAGGCGGGCAGCCCTCCGCTGCACAGTCGGCCGTCGGGGACGATCTGCCGGTCCCTGCCCTTCACGCCCGCCACCCGGAGGTTGTCCCAGGCCGTGAACGGCGAGCCGTTCGCCCTGATCGCCGCCAGGCATGCCGCGGTCGTGCGGAAGCCTCCCACGGGTGAGCACGCGAAGACCCGGCTGACCGGATGCGTGGGCGCCCCATGGGCGAGGGCCGGGGTCGCCGGCAGCAGGGTCGCCGCCACGGCGACGGCGGCCACGGCGGCTGTGCGGTGTGCGGTCATCCGGTGTCTCCAGGCACATCGGGTGCGGCGGGTGCGTACAGGGGAGTACGGGCACGGGGAGGCGCACGTTCAGGGCCGCGACCGCTTCCCGCGCGTTCCTCGCGCAGAGCGGGACACAGCGGGCAACCGGCCCGTGCCGAGGGCCGTTTCCCGGCCGGACAGCCCCAGGGGAGCGGACGGCCGGCCGGGGGCGGCGGCCGGGCGGCCGTTAGCGTAGGCCCATGGCAACGGAGAGAGCCCCCGGGGCAGTCGAGGCGATATGTCCGGGCTGCGCAGCGGCCGGGGTGCGGACGGTACCGGAGATCTGCGCCGACCACGCGGCCATGCGTGAGGGGCTGGCCGACCGGCTGGCCCGGACGCCGGGCGTGCCCTCGCGGTTCGACCGGTTCCTGCACTTCGCGGAGGGCTTGCTGATGGCCGGCGTCGGCGTCGTCCTCGCCTACGACGGCATCGGCAGCGGCAAACCGCTCTTCACGATCGGCGGCTCGCTGCTCGCCGTGCTGCTGTTCGCCGGCACGATCGTCGTGGTTCGCGGCGAAGGCCGTGAACGGGCCGTCGTGGCCGCGGGGGAGCCCCGTGCCGACGCACTGTGGCGATCGGCGTACTACTGCCCCGGGTGCGCGTCGGTGTTCTGCCCCGACGGCGCTCCGTGGCAGGGTCTGCTGACGCCGGAGCAGTTCAAGAAGTTCGTGTGGACCGAGGCCGGCTACGGGAAGCAGCTGGAGGAGCGGTTCACGGACGTGGACGTGCCCCCCGGGATCCTGACCGGCCCTGGAGGAGACCGAGACCATGCCTGACGCCCCCGTGATCCTCGCCGACGAGCCGGGCTCCTTCCCGCACGGTGTGCTCGCCGCCCGGCACCCCGCGCTCATCCGCGCGGTGCGGGAGGCCTTCCCGTACGGTCCCGGGCAGCGGCGGGCGCTCGACGGGCTGCTGAGCAGCGCCACCGAGGGCGTCATCGAACCGCTCGGCACGGAGGACGACGAGCGCTGGGCGGCCTGGGGAGCCCGCGAGTACCTCGGCCGGTCCTGGTTCGAGGTCCCCTTCCTGTGGTCCGAGAGCTACTTCTACCACCAACTCCTCCAGGCCGTCGGCTACTTCGGCCCCGGAGCCTGGCAGCGCATCGATCCGTTCCGCCCGTTCAAGCTCGCCGAACTCGACTCGCCGGAGACGGACGAGGAACTGGCGGCGCTCGACCGGCTCATGGAGCAGTCGCCCGACGAGCAGGCACGGGCGCTGCTGCACGGCTCGCTCTGGGGCAACCGCGCGGACCTCGGCTTCCGCCTCTCCGCTCCCGGTGCCCCGGCCATGGACAGCAGGCTCGTCGCGGACGACAGCGAGGCGCTGTGGTCCCTCCTCCCCGCCGGCACGGTCTGCCTGGTGGCCGACAACGCGGGCCGCGAGCTGATCCCGGACCTGCTGCTCCTCGACCATCTGCTCCACCACGAGCGGGTGCGCCGGGCCCTGTTGCATGTGAAGCCCCATCCCTACTACATCTCCGACGCCACGACGGCCGACGTCGTGGATGCGGTACGCCGGCTGACCGGCGCGAAGGGTGCGGCGGCCGACGCGGGGGAGCGCCTGTGGACGGCGATGGCCGAGGGCCGCCTCGAGGTCCGGGCACATCCCTTCTCGTGTGCCCCGCTGCCGTACGCGCAGATGCCGGAGGACCTGCGCACGGACTTCGCCGCCGCGGACCTGACGATCTTCAAGGGGGACCTCAACTACCGGCGTCTGGTGGGGGACCGGCTGTACCCCCCGACGACGTCGTTCGCCGAGGTGACGGCCTACTTCCCCGGCCCGGTCGCCGCGCTGCGCATCCTGAAGTCCGACGTGATCGTCGGGCTGGACGCCGCCATGGAGGCCGCCCTGGTCGCCGCCGAGGAGCAGCACTGGCGGACCAGCGGGGCCCACGCACTGATCCAGGTCGAGCCATCACGCGTCAAGTGAGCGCCAACGGAAGCGACTTGATGCCGTTGATGAAGTTGGAGACCAGCCTTCGGGGCGGCGCGGCCAGGCGAGGGGCGGGCAGGACCCGCAGCGCCTCCTCGTAGAGCACGCCCAGCTGCAGCCGGGCGAAGTGGGAGCCGAGACAGACGTGCGGGCCGTCGCCGAAGGAGACGTGCGGGTTCGGCGTCCGGGACAGGTCGAGCCGGTCGGGTGCGGTGAAGACGCGCTCGTCCCGGTTGGCGGACGCGTGGAAGACGACGACCTTGTCGCCCGCGCGGATGCGCCGTCCGGCCAGTTCGGTGTCGCGGGCGGCGGTCCGCCGGAAGGTGAGCACGGGCGGATGCCAGCGCAGCAACTCGTCGACGGCGACCGGAAGCCGGTGGAAACCGGCGCGCAACTCCTCGTATTCCGCGGGATGCTCGGCCAGCGCGAGCAGGCCGCCGGGTGCCGCGGAGCGCACCGTGTCGTTGCCCGCGATCGTCAGCAGGAAGAAGAACATCTCCAGCTCGGGACCGGTCAGTTCGGGATCGGTGGCCAGCGTGGTCATGATGTCGTCCGCCGGGTGGCCCCGTTTGTACGCGGCGAGCTGCTGGGCATAGGCGAACATGTCGCTCAGGGCCGCGGGCGACCGGGGATCGACCGGCTTGCCCTCGGCGGCCAGGAGCGGCTCGCCCGCCTCGTCCGGGTCCTGGTAGCCGATCACACGCTGGGTCCAGTGCAGCAGCAGGCCGCGGTCGGACTCCGGGACACCGAGCAGGTCGGCGAGATTGACCACGGCGTAGTCGTCGGTGACGGCCGCGACGAGATCGCAGGTGCCGTCGCCGCCGTGCGCCCGGTCCAGGGCGGCCGCGAGCAGGGTGCGGGCCTGTATGCGGGTCGTGGCCGTGAAGCGGTCGATGCGGCGCGGGGTGAAGGCGCGGCTGATCAGCCGCCTCAGCCGGCCGTGCGCGGGGGGATCCTGATTGAGCATCATCCGCCGGATGAACGGCAGGTCGTCGGGGTGGGGGTCGCGGATCTGGGTGGCCCCGGCGTAGGAGGAGAACGTCCCGGAGTCCCTGAGCACGCGTACGACGTCCGCGTGCCGGGTCACCGCCCAGAATCCGGGCCCGGCCGGCCAGCCGAGCACCTCGGGCTCGTCCTGCCAGGCGACCGGGTGGTGGTCGCGCAGAAGGCGGTACGCGGCATGGGGGACGCCGTCGGCGTACTGGCGCGGGTCGAAGACGTCGGGAACGGGCGGCGCACTCTCGCCGACGTTCACGGGCGGAGGCTCTCTTCGGCGTCCGGCTTCTGGGCGGGGGCCGCGGTACTCGTCTCCGCCCGCAGGAAGTCCTCCACGGCACGGAGCAGGGCGAGCGGCGCCTCGTCCATCGCGTAGTGGCCGGCCGAGGGCAGTTCCAGGAGCGAGGCGTTGGGATACCAGCGCAGCCAGGTCTCTCGCAGCAAGCCGGCCGTCAGCGCGGGGTCGAGGGCGCCCGCGACGGCCAGCGCCGGAACCGTCGAACCCGCGACCGAGGTGTGGAAGTCCTCCCCGGCCCATGAGTCGAGCCAGGTCCGGAACGCGTTCGCGTCGCTGTGCGCGAGCGAGCGGGCGACCATGCGGTCGAGCCAGGCGGCGGGCGCCCGGCCGCCGGTGGTGACGTCGATGATGACGCGCCGGTTGCCGGGCTTGTGCGCGGCGTCCGCGAACAGTTCCCACTGCTCGGCGGGCATCGGCATGCCGGAGGCGGGTACGGGGGAGACCCCGACGATGCGGCGCAGCCGCTCCGGGCCGAGCGCCAGCAGCCGTTGGGCGACCGCGCCGCCCATCGAGTGCCCGATCACCGAGAACCGCTCCCAGCCCAGCCGGTCGGCCAGGCCGACGAGGTCGGTGGCGGCCTCGGCCGTGCCGTACGTGCCGGCGGCGTCTTTCGCGGCCCCGTACCCGCGCAGGTCCACCAGCGCGTAGGTGAAGGTCTCGCGGTCCAGATCGGGGAGCACCGGTGCGTACGCGGCCCGGTCGGCGAACCAGCCGTGTACCGCGAACACCTTGTGGGCGCCGTCGCCGTGCACTTCGTGAGGCAGCACGAAAGAGGTCATGCGACCACGGTGGCCCGGGGCGTGAGTGTCGGCAAGGGGGCGTGCGGGGCGTCCGGATTCCGGCGCGGACGCCTCCGGACCGGCGCCAGGCCGCGGACGTGGACGGGCAGAGCGCGCCGGGATCGGGCCCGTTCCGCCTCCGCGCCCCCGATTCACGCGATGGTGTGGCCGTGATCCGCCCGGCGGATGTCGCGGCAGGGCCACGGGTAGGGCCCGGCCATGACGCAGCCGTTCGAACTCCCCCACTTCTACATGCCGTATCCCGCGGCTGAACCCGCATCTCGACGAGGCGCGGGCCCACTCCACGCACTGGGCGCGCGCCATGGGCATGCTGGAGGGCTCCGGCATCTGGGAACAGTCCGACCTCGACGCGCACGACTACGGGCTGCTGTGCGCGTACACCCACCCCGACTGCGACGGCCCGGCCCTCTCACTCGTCACCGACTGGTACGTGTGGGTCTTCTTCTTCGACGACCACTTCCTGGAGGCCTTCAAACGCACCCAGGACCGTGAGGGCGGCAAGGCCCACCTGGACCGGCTGCCCCAGTTCATGCCGATGGACCTGCAAACCCCCGTACCCGAGCCGGAGAACCCTGTCGAGGCGGGACTCGCCGATCTGTGGGCACGCACGGTGCCGTCCATGTCCCTGGACTGGCGCAGGCGCTTCGCGGTCGCCACCGAACATCTGCTGCGCGAGTCGCTGTGGGAGCTGTCCAACATCGACGAAGGCCGGATCGCCAACCCCGTCGAGTACATCGAGATGCGCCGCAAGGTCGGCGGTGCGCCATGGTCCGCGGGGCTCGTCGAATACGCGACCGCCGAAGTGCCCGCGTCCGTGGCCGGGTCACGGCCGCTGCGGGTGCTCATGGAGACGTTCTCGGACGGCGTCCACCTGCGCAACGACCTGTTCTCCTACCAGCGCGAGGTGGAGGAGGAGGGCGAACTCAGCAACGGCGTACTGGTCCTGGAGACCTTCTTCGGCTGCAGTACGCAGGAAGCGGCCGACACCGTCAACGACATCCTCACCTCGCGGCTGCGCCAGTTCGAGCACACCGCGCTCACCGAAGTGCCCGCCCTCGCCTTGGAGAAGGGCCTGACACCGGACGAGGTCGCCGCGGTCGGCGCCTATACGCGAGGCCTTCAGGACTGGCAGTCCGGCGGCCATGAGTGGCACATCAGGTCCAGCCGCTACATGAACAGGGGCGCCCGCGCCGAGGAGCGGCCCTTCGGGCCGTCCGGGCCCGGCATCTCCGCCGCCGATGTGCGCGGGCTGCTCGCCGACGGGCGGGCCACGGGGACACCTCCCACGCCCTTCGGGCGGCGAGGAAGGCTGCGCGCGTACGCGCACGTCCCCTTCCAGCAGGTGGGACCTTCGCTGATCCCCGACTTCCCCATGCCCTACGAGGTGGGGCTCAG
The DNA here is from genome assembly GCF_053598275.1 of Streptomyces sp. NPDC001156. NCBI lineage: Bacteria > Bacillati > Actinomycetota > Actinomycetes > Kitasatosporales > Streptomycetaceae > Streptomyces > Streptomyces sp. NPDC001156. Next base: position 76,514 of record NZ_JBSFJX010000002.1, read on the forward strand.
CCCCCATCTGGACCGCGCCCGCAGCCACCTCACTCCCTGGATGCACCGGACGGGCATGCTCCAGGAGGGCGTCTGGGACGAGGACAAGCTGACGGCCTACGACCTGCCGCTGTGCGCCGCGGGCCTGGACCCGGACGCCACCCCCGAGGCGCTGGACCTCAGTTCCCAGTGGCTGGCCTGGGGTACGTACGGCGACGACTACTACCCGCTCGTCTTCGGCCACCGGCGCGATCTCGCCGGGGCCAGGCTGTGCACCGAGCGGCTGTCGTCGTGCATGCCCCTGGACGGCGAGGTACCGCCCGCCCCGGTCAACGGCATGGAGCGCGGACTGCTCGACCTGTGGACGCGGACCACAGCGGGGATGGACCCGGAGCAGCAGCGCGCCCTGCGCACGGCCGTCGACACCATGACCGAGAGCTGGCTGTGGGAGCTGTCCAACCACCTCCAGCACCGCATCCCGGATCCCGTCGACTATCTGGAGATGCGCCGCGCCACCTTCGGCGCCGACCTCACCAAGGACCTGTGCCGCATGGGCCACGGCCCCGAGGTCCCGCGGGAGGTCTATCGCAGCGGCACGGTCCGCGCCCTGGAGAACGCGGCCATCGACTACGCGATGCTGATCAACGACGTCTTCTCCTACCAGAAGGAGATCCAGTACGAGGGGGAGTTCCACAACGCCCTCTTCGTCGTGCAGAACTTCTTCGGCTGCGACTACCCGACGGCCCTGCGGATCGTGGGCGACCTCATGACCCAGCGCATGGAGCAGTTCCAGCATGTGGCCGCCCGTGAACTGCCTGTTCTCTGCGCGGACTTCGAACTCCCGGAAGAGGCCCGAGCGGTCATGGACGGCTATGTCGCGGAGCTGCAGAACTACATGTCCGGCATCCTGAACTGGCACCGGGGCTGCCACCGGTACGGCGCGGCCGACCTGGCCCGGCGCACCCACGGTTTCGTACCGGACCTGGCACCGTCCGTCACCTGGCGACCCGCCCCGGTGGCCCGCTGACCCCAGACCGGGCGACGGTCCGGCCGGCGGAACGGGTCCCGGGAAGGTACAGCCGGGGCCCGTGGCGCGTCGGGCGGACCGTCGCGCGCGGTGCAGACGGTCCGCTCGGCTGTGCCCGGCACGCCGCGGTCCACCCTGCCCGGCCGATCCGTTGAGAACGTCGGGCTCAGGGTGTCGAGATACGGTCGGTCTGTTCGTCATCCTCTTCGACCGACCGTGATCCGGGTGAGCGGAGGACAAGTGCAGTACATGCTGTTGATCTACGATTGCGAGCGGCCCGAGCCGGACGATCCGGGTTTCGCCGAGGCCCTGGCCAGGGTGAACGCGTTCGCCGACGAGTGCCGCCGGCGCGGGGCGTTCGTCTCCGGGCATCCCCTGCAGGCCGAGCACACGGCCACCACCGTCAGCGTGCGGGACGGTCAGACGCTGATCACCGACGGTCCGTACGCCGAGACCCACGAGCACCTCGGTGGCGTCTACGTCCTCGACTGCCGCAACCTCGACGAGGCCCTGGAGCTGGCCGCGCTGTGCCCGATGGCCGAACAGGGCGGGATCGAGGTACGGCCGATCGTCGGTGTGCCGGGCCTGGACCACCGTCCTGCGAATCTGGCGGCCACCGGCGAATGAACGCCGCTGCGGTCCTGCGGCAGGTCTACCAGGAGCACCGGGCGCGGATGCTCGCCGCTCTGATCCGCGTCCTCGGCGACTTCGAACTCGCCGAGGACGCGCTGCAGGACGCGTGCGCGCTCGCGCTGGGCGCATGGAGCGGATCGGCGCCGGACGACCCGGTGGCGTGGCTGCTGACCGCGGCACGCAACAGCGCGATCGACCGGCTGCGGCGGGCCCGCCGCAGTTGGGAGAGGCTCGCCCAACTTGGCGCGGCGCCCGAGGCGGTGACGACGATGACGAACGTCGGCGAGGACAGCCTGCTCAGCATGGGGGACGAGCGGCTCAGCCTGATCTTCACCTGCTGTCGTCCCGCCCTGGCCAAGGACGTGCGGGTGGCCCTGACCCTGCAGGCAGTGGCCGGGCTGACCGCCGGTCAGATCGCCCGGATGTTCCTGGTCGGCGAATCGACTCTGGCCCAGCGCCTGGTGCGCGCGAAACGGAAGATCCGGGATGCCGGCATCAGCCTGGAAGTGCCCGCCGACCCGCTGCTGCCCGAGCGGCTTTCCGGCGTTCTGGCGGTGATCTATCTGATCTTCACCCAGGGCTACACCGCCGCGCCCGACCGGCCCGAACACCGCACCCTGCCCCAGGAGGCGATCAGGCTCGGCAAGCTCGTTGCCACCCTCATGCCCGACGAGCCCGAAGCGCTCGGCCTGGTCGCCTTGTTGCTGCTGCAGGACTCGCGCAGCACCGCCCGCCACAGCGCCTCGGGTGATGTGGTGCTCCTGGCCGACCAGGACCGGTCCCGCTGGGATGCCACCGAGATCGCCGAAGCCATCAGGCTGCTGGGCCGGGCGCTGCGCCTGGGCAGACCGGGCCCGTACCAGCTGCAGGCCGGGATCGCCGCGCTGCACGCCCAGGCCGTCTCCGCCGATCGGACGGACTGGCCGGGCATCGCCGCCCTCTACACCCGGCTGCTCGCGCTGACCCCTTCTCCGGTGGTAGCGCTCAACCACGCCGTCGCCGTGGCCATGGCCACCACCCCGGACGAAGGACTGATCGACCGGATCGACGGGCTCGACCGCTACCACCTGCTGCATGCCGCGCGCGCGGATCTGCTGCGCCGCCTCGGCCGCACCCCGGAGGCGGCATCGGCGTACCGGCGTGCCCACGAACTGGCCACCAATCCCGCCGACCGGCGGTTCCTCGCCGGCCGGCTACACGACCTCGATGTCCCGGAGTCCTGATGAGACTGTCCGTTCTCGACCATGGCCACCGCCGCCGCGCCAAGCTGTTCCTGGCATTCACCTCCGCGATGTCGCGGGTGGAAAGCCCGGACATCGTGAAGATGCTGCTGTACCGGCCCGGCTTCCTCACCCGTCCGCTGCTGGAGCTCACCGCCGACGCGATGCGCGGACCGTCGTACTGGACCGCGGGGGAGCGCGAATACCTCGCGATGTGCACCGCGCGGCTGCACCAGTGCCCGTTCTGTATCGACACGCACGCCGAGCTCACCCGCATCGCGGGCCAGGGCGAGATCGACCCGGACGATCCCGCGTCGGCCCGGCCGCAACTGCGCGCCGTCCGGCAGTTCCTCGACCTGGCCAGCCGGACGCCGGACCGCATGAACGCCACCGAGATCCCCGCCGGGATCGCCGACCTGCCCGAGCACGCGTTGCAGGAGGCACTGCACGTCAACCTGGTGTGGAACATCGTCAACCGCCTGGCCAACGCATTCGGCTTCACCCTCCGCGAGGGCCAGTTGCACAGCGGTACCCGTGCGCTGCACCGGTTCGGCTACCGCTTCCCGTCCTTCCTGCTCGCCGACGGCCCTGCGACCGATCACGGTGACGTCATGGCCGACCTGCGCCACGCGGTGCTGGACACACCCGCCACCACCGCCCCGGCGCTGCGCGCCGCCGCCGCGGCCGGTGACCCGCTTCCCGCACCGTGGCAGTCCTATGCCATGGCAGTCCGCGACGCTTCGTACCGGATCACCGACACCGACGTGGACCGGCTCACCGCCGCCGGCTGCTCCGAAGACCAGATCTTCGAAGTCACCGTCGCGGCTGCGGTCGGCGCGGCGCTGCACAGCTTCGACGCCGGCCGGAACGCACTGGCGCACAAGGCCACGGGCTGAGGCGAGGGGCCTGTCGAGAACGGCTACCGCCGTTCGTCCTCCGAGCCGGCCGAAGTGGACCGCCGCGGCGGCCCGACATGCGTCTCCTCCCCCGCCCGCCGGGGGGCGGCCCCGGCGTTCTCGGGCACGTGACTCCTGACCGGGACACCCGGCACCCCCGTCACCCTGGCCGTGTGTCGCGCGGACGGCAGCCGTCGGCATCCGATCGCGGCGCCGGGCATCGCCACCTGAGCCGCGCTGGAGCTCGCCAGGTCGCCCGGTACGGTGTGCCTCGCCGGTCCTCCGGCCGCCGTGGTCGCAATGGGCTCGCATCCGTCCCGGTGGAGAGGCAGGATGCTGCCCGTAGACCCTGGGAGAATCCGGACCGCGGAGGTATGGATGACCGGCACGCCCACGCCGCCCGAAACGGGCGGAACCGCGCCCTTCACCGCCGAGGACTACGCGGCCCGCATGCGGCGCGCCGCGGAGGCCGCCGACGCGGCCGGGCTGGCAGGGCTCCTCATCGCGCCCGGGCCCGACCTGGTGTGGCTGACCGGGTACCGGCCGGGGGAGACCGAGCGCCTCACCTTGCTGGTACTGCGCGCCGGGCACGACCCTGTCCTCGTCGTCCCCACCCTGGAGGCGCCCGACGCGGCGGAGGCGGCCGGCGCGCCCGCCCTGACGCTGCGCGACTGGACCGACGGCAAGGACCCCTACGAGGCGGCGGCCTCCCTGCTTCGGGGCGACGGCCGCTACGGCATCAGCGACAACGCCTGGGCTATGCACCTGCTCGGGTTGCGCGAACGGCTCCCGGACGTCGGCCAGGTGGCGCTCACGCGTGCCCTTCCGATGCTGCGGGCCGTCAAGGACGCCGCGGAACTGGATCGGCTCGCGGCCGCCGGCGCCGCGGCGGACGCGGCGTACGAGGAGATCCTGAAGGTGCCCTTCGCGGGGCGCAGGGAGAGCGAGGTCTCGGCGGATCTCGCCGATCTGCTGCGCCGGTTCGGCCACGTGCAGGTCGACTTCACCATCGTCGCCTCCGGGCCCAACGGCGCCAACCCGCACCACGAGGCCGGTAAGCGCGTCATCGAGCACGGGGACATGGTGGTCCTCGACTTCGGCGGTCTCAAGTACGGCTACGGCTCCGACACCTCCCGCACCGTCCACGTCGGCGAACCGACCGACGAGGAGCGCCGGGTGCACGACCTGGTGCGCTCCGCCCAGGAGGCGGGCTTCCGGGCCGTCGGGCCGGGCGTGGCCTGCCAGGAGGTGGACCGGGCGGCCCGCGCGGTCATCGCCGACGCGGGGTACGGCGAGTACTTCATCCACCGCACCGGGCACGGCATCGGCGTCACCACCCACGAACCGCCGTACATGATCGAGGGCGAGGAGCAGCCGCTCGTCCCCGGCATGTGCTTCTCCGTGGAGCCCGGCATCTATCTGCCGGGCCGCTTCGGGGTGCGCATCGAGGACATCGTGACGGTGACCAAAGACGGCGGGCGGCGGTTGAACAACACGTCGCGCGAGATGGCCGTAGTCGGCTGAGAGGCGGTGGCGGACCGGGACGCGACAGCGGGCGGGCGACGGTCGGCCGACCCGTTCACCGGCAGCCCCGAGCACGCATCCGAGACGACAACGGCGCGATCATGACCCAGCCACCGACACCGACGGCGGAGACCGTACACCGACTGGTCCGTTCCCTGCTCCCTGACGACGACGGACCGGAGGTGACGCCTGTCGCGCAGGGCGCGGGGCACGCCACGTGGCGCGTCGGTACGCGCCATGTGCTGCGGCTCGCCACCGACCGGGACGCCTCCGCGCGCCAGCGCCGCGAACTGCGCCTGCGTGTCCTGGTGCGGCCGCACGTGGGGATCGCGGTCCCGACGAGCGTGGCGCACGGAGAGTGGGCCGCCGGCCTCGGCTACACCCTCGACACCCGGCTGCCCGGGAGCACCGAAGAGGAACCGGACATCTCGGCGGTCGGCGAAGCGGACCTCGCGACGCTCCTCACGGGGCTGCGCGAGGTGCCCGCGCGCGAGGCCGAGGCGCTCGGCGTCCCGCGGATGGCGCCACGGTCACTGGAGTCGCTGCGTGCGGCCGCCGCGCGTGTGACCGGGCGCCTGGGCGCGGACGACGAGTTCGACCCCGCCGGGCTCGACCAGCTCGGTGCGCCCGCCGCACGCCAGTTGGCCGCCCCGGCGGGCGCCGCCGTCCTGGTGCACCACGACCTCCGGGGCGAACACCTCGTGGTCAGCGGCGACGGGCGGGTGCGCGGTGTCCTCGGCTGGAGCGACGCGGTCATCGGTGACCCGGCCGAGGACATCGCCTCGCTCGCCGTCGCCGTGGGCACGCCCGCGGCGGTGCGCGCCGCCACGCTGGCCGGCTACGGAGCCCGCTCCTGTCTGCGCGGCCTGTGGCTCGCCCGCTGCGACACGCTCGTCCGCCTCGCCGAGGGGCTCGAGGGCCGCGACGGCACCCCGCTGCCGGTTCTGCGCGCCCGGGTAGGGCGCGCCTGGGAGTCGATCATGCTGGAGCGGGTCACGGAACTGCCGCGGGAGGAGACACCGTAGGGCGTCCGCGCCGGACACCGGCCCGAGCGTTCCCACTGGGAAGGGCCCTGGAACGCCCCTTCCCGCTGAGAAGAGGCCCGGGGCGCCGCGCGTACGGCCCCGCTTGCGCAGCGCGCGGCGCGCGTGCGCTGCGGCGAAGTCTGCCGCGGGCGCCCCGGTGTCGCGGTCACTCCCGCGTCAGCACCACGCACGACTCGCCCGGCACGCTCAGCACACCGTCCTGGTCCGGCGGTTCCACGGGCTCCCACGCCGCCAGCACGCGGGCGTGCGTGATGCCGAGGGGAATCTTCGCCGTTTCCGCGGCCAGGTTGACGGCGATCAGGACGTCGCCGCGGCGGAAGGCGAGCCAGCCGGCGCTCTCGTCATGGGTGACCTTCACGTCCTCGAGGTCGGGGTCCGAGAGGTCCGGCTCGGCACGGCGCAGCGCGATCAGCTCCCGGTACCAGGCGAGTACGCGCGCGTGGATGCCGTGTCCGGGCTCGGACCAGTCGAGACAGGAGCGGTCACGGGTCGCCGGGTCCTGGGGATCGGGCACGTCCTCCTCCGCCCAGCCGTGCGCGGCGAACTCCCGGCGCCTGCCGCGGCGTACGGCTTCGGCCAGTTCGGGATCGGTGTGGTCGGTGAAGAACTGCCACGGCGTGCCGGCGGCCCACTCCTCGCCCATGAACAGCATGGGGGTGAACGGGGCGGTGAGCACCAGCGCCGCCCCGCACGCCAGCAGCCCCGGGGACAGGGACGCCGAGAGCCGGTCGCCCTGGGCGCGGTTGCCGACCTGGTCGTGGGTCTGGGCGTAGCCGAGGAGGCGGTGCGCGGAGACGCGGGTGCGGTCCAGCGGGCGGCCGTGTCGCCGGCCCCGGAACGTGGAGTACGTGCCGTCGTGGAAGAACCCGCCCGTCAGCGTCTTGCCGAGGGCCGTGAAGGGGGCGCGGGCGAAGTCCTCGTAGTAGCCCTGGGATTCGCCGGTCAGGGTGGTGTGCAGCGCGTGGTGGAAGTCGTCGTTCCACTGCGCGTGCACCCCGAGGCCGTTCTCCCCGCGCGGGGTGATGACGCGGGGGTCGGCGAGGTCGGACTCGGCGATCAGGAACAGCGGGCGTCCCGTCTCGGCGGCCAGCGCGTCCACCGCCGAGGACAGCTCCTCCAGGAAATGGACCGCGCGGGTGTCGCACAGCGCGTGCACCGCGTCCAGGCGCAACCCGTCGAGACGGTAGTCGCGCAGCCAGGCCAGCGCGCTGCCGGTCAGGAACGCCCGCACCTCGTCCGAGCCCGGTGCGTCCAGGTTCACGGCCGCGCCCCAGGGGGTGTGATGCGTCTCGGTGAAGTACGGGCCGAAGGCGGGAAGGTGGTTGCCGGAGGGGCCGAGATGGTTGTGGACCACGTCCAGCACGACGCCGAGGCCAAGCTCGTGGGCCCGGTCGACGAACCGTTTCAGCGCCTCCGGCCCGCCATAGGGCTCGTGCACCGCCCACAAACTGACGCCCTCGTACCCCCAGCCGTGGCGCCCCGGGAACGGGCACAGCGGCATCAACTCGACGTGCGTGACGCCCAGGTCCGCCAAGTGGCCGAGCCGCTCGGCCGCCGCGTCCAGCGTGCCCTCGCGGGTGAACGTCCCCACGTGCAGCTCGTACATCACCGCGCCCGGCAGCCCGTGCCCCTCCCCGGGGGTGTGCCAGGCGTACGCCCCGTGGTCGACCACCGCGCTCAGCCCGTCCGGGCCGTCCGGCTGGCGGCGCGATCGCGGGTCGGGCAGCACGGGACCGTCGTCCAGGGCGAATCCGTACCGCGTGCCGTCGCCGGCCTCCGCCTCTCCCGTCCACCATCCCACGCGCTCCGGATCACGTGTCAATCCCTGCTCGGCCGCTCCGCAGTGGAGCGTCACCCGGGCGGCTTGCGGAGCCCACACCTCGAACTGCACGGACGGTTCCCCCTCGTCTGTTCCTCCTGGCGCAGCGCCTCCATCGTGCGCCACGCGAGATCAATTCTTCGCCGGATCCACCCTTTTGACACATGGAACCGCCTGATGGCGGCCGAGGTCGTTCCACGCTTTCTGGACACCCGCGCGCGGCTGACCGACAATCACGTGCGTGACGTCGTCCTTCGAGTTCCACACGCACCCCGCTCGGCTCTCGGACGCCGAACGCGACAGGGCGCTGAAGATGCTGCGCGACGGCGTCGCCGTGGGACGCCTGTCCCACGACACCTTCATACGGCGCATGGAGCTGGCGCTGGTCGCCCGGCAGCCGCATGAGCTGGCCGCGCTCATCGCGGATCTGCCCACCGAGAACCGCTGGTCGCGGATGGTGTTCGGGACCGTCGAGGCGATCTCCGGGTTCACCGTGCGGCTGCGCCGTGCCTGGCAGGCCGAGCGGCTGCCCAAACTGCTGCTGCCCAGCCCGGGCAACCCCTATCCGCTGCGGATAGGCCGCGATCCCGCGAGCGGCCTCAGGCTGAGCCACGACACGGTCTCCCGCGTGCACGCCGAACTGCGGCACCAGGGCGGGCTGTGGGTGCTGCGCGACCTCGGCTCCACCAACGGCACGACCGTCAACGGACGCCGCGTGATCGGCGCGGCGATCGTCCGCGGCGGCGACCTGGTCGGCTTCGGCACGATGACGTTCCGGCTGTCGGCGCAGTAGCCGGTCACCGGGCCGAGAGGGCCGAGGAGGGCCGGCGGGAACCGGCCGGCGGCCCTGACGGACCAGCGGATCCAGGGCACCTGATGCCCGGGTACCTGATGTGGGCCGAACGCGTGGACGTGCCGGGCCGGAGCGAGGCCCCCGGCGTACGGCGTGCCCCGCCCGGGCTCGGCCCGGGGCCGGAACACCCTCCCGTTCCCGGCCGACCACCCTCGTCGTCCGCGGTGTTGACGTACCTGCCGAGCCGTGACTGACTGTGCGTACACCATGTACACCAGGTGAGCCGACGTAACCGCATAGTGGAGGTGTGCCCTGCCGCCACTCCTCCGCTACCCGACGGTGGACGAACTCGGCGCTCGTGCTGCCGCGCTCGTCGCCCGCCGCCCGCGTGACGCCAGGCTGCGTCGCGTGGGCACGTCCCGGGGCGGCACGCCGCTGTGGCTGCTCTCCGTGGGACACGGCAGCCGCCACGCCCTCGTGGTCGCCGGACCCCATGCCAACGAACCCGTCGGCGGCGCCACCGCCCTGCGTCTGGCCGAACGGGCGCTCGCCGACCCCCGGCTCGGCGCCGGGGCCGACACCACCTGGAACCTGCTGCTGTGCCTCGACCCCGACGGCGCACGGCGCAACGAGGGCTGGCTGTCGGGCCCGTACACCCTCGGCCGGTACTTCCGGCACTTCTTCCGCCCCGGCTTCCTCGAGCAGCCCGAGTGGCTGCCGGACGGCGCGGAGCGCGCCGCCCTGCCCGAGACCCGCGCCCTGCTCGACCTCCAGGACGAGCTGCGACCCTTCTTCCAGTGCTCCCTGCACGGAGTCGACGTCGGCGGCGGCTTCGTGGAACTGACCCGCGACCTGCCCGGAATGGCCCAGCGGCTCGCCCAGGCGGCGGCCCGGCTCGGCATCCCGCGCGAACTCGGCCCATACGACACGCTGTACTGGCCGACTCTGGGGCCCGCCGTCTACCGCATTCCGCCGCCCCGCCGAGGCGACCTCGCCGCGGCGATCACGGAGGCCGCGGTCGAGTCGACCTGGTTCCATCCGCATCGCTACGGCACCGTCACAGCGGTCGTGGAAGCGCCCATGTGGGGGGTGGAAGCCGTGGAGGACGACTCGCCGCACCACGACCCCGAGGCGGTGCTGCGGACGGTCAGCAGGACGCTGCGGCACGACACCCGCCTGCTGGAAGGCTTTCTGGCCCGCATCCGCCCCCATCTGCCGGGCGTCGTGGACGCCGACCGGCTGCTCGCCCCGGTCGACGACTATTTAATGGTCGGCCCCGGACTCGCCGACTCCTGGGACCCTGACACCTACGGACCCGGGGAGCGGCCGCTGCCGCCGCTCGACTCCGCCCGGCTGACCGCCCTCGGCATCTCCGGCCGCCGGGTCGCGCTGCGCACCGCCGGACTGCTGCACCAGCTCGCCGGGGCCGCCGGGCCCGGGGCGGCCGAGGTGCTGGCGGAGCTGGACGTGCTCATCGACGAGTGGTGCGCCGACTACCGCGACGGCTACGAAGCGCGCTGGATCCCCGTGGCACGCCAGGCCGAGTACCAGGCGCGGGTGGTGCTCGCCGCGTTCGAACTCGCCGCTCGGTATGCGCCCGTGCGTTCCCATTCGGGTGAGTCGGGGTGGGGTTCGGGAGCCGCGGTGCCGATGCATACGGAATGAGGAAGACGACCCATGCCCTGCGCGGTGCCCTGCTCGCCGCGGCCGCCCTGCTCATCGCGCCCTCGGCCTCGGCCGCGCCCCGGCCGGCGACCGCGGGCAACTGGCTCTATCTGACCGTCGCCAAGGGCGACACCCGCTCCAGGGACATCCGCGGCACGCTTCTGATGTGCGATCCGCCCCGGGGCCACGCGGCGGCCGTCCGGGCGTGCGCCCAGCTCGCCGCGGTGCAGGGGGACATCGGCCGTATCGCGCCCGCGCACATGTACTGCCCGATGATCTACGCCCCCGTCACGGTGTCCGCGCGTGGCGAGTGGAGCGGCCACCCGGTCGACTACAGCCACACCTTCGCGAACGCATGCGACCTCGAGGCGCGCACCGGAGCGGTCTTCGCCCTGTGGGACCAGGGCCAGGGGGCGTCGGTGCCGGGCCTGCCCCACTGACGTCCGGATCCGGGCCCCGAGCGCGCACCCTGTGGGGCGCTCGCGCGGGGCCCGGTGCGGTCCACCTCCGGTGAGCGGGGAGACGCGCGGCGCCCCCGGCGATTCCGCCCCCGGCTCATTCCCCGCCGATCCGCTCCAGCAAGGCCACCGGCAGCCTCCCGAAAAGGGCCTCCACGCGCGTGTCGCCCTCGAACTCCCGCTCGGGAGCGAGCGCGTCGGCCCACCGGCCCGGCGGCAGCGTGAGAGAGGTGTCGCGCCAGCCGCCCGCCTTGTCGAGCCGCAGTGACAGCCGGGTGACCGCCGTCAGCACCTCCCCGGAGCGCACGAAGGCCACGCAGTGCGCGGCGGCGGGTCCTTCGGCGGCGAGCGGGGCGTAGGCCGCCGAGGCGCCGAACACCTCCGGACGACGACGGCGCAGCCGCAGTGCGGCTCCGGTGAGCTCCGCCTTGTCCGACGGCTCCTTCTGTGGTGCGAACGGCCGCCTGTTGTCCGGGTCGACCAGGGCCCGGTACTCGCCCTCCGTGCCCTGGTAGACGTCCGGCACGCCCGGCATCGTCAGATGGACCAGGGCGGCGCCCAGGACGTTCGCCTCGATATGCGGTGCCAGGGCCTCCCGGAAGTGGGTCACCAGCCGTCCCGCCGGCCCCGACGGCATGCCCGCGACGAACGCCGCGACCGCCTCCTCGTAGCCGGGGTCCTGCTCGGTCCACGTGGTGTGCAGTCCCGCCTCCCGGACGTGCTTGAGCAGCGCCCCCTGGAGGCGCTCCCCGGCGGCCGGCCCCAGCCCGAAGTACGTCTGCCAGGCCGCCCACACCAGGTGGGGATCGGGCCCCCCGCCGCTTGCGCCGGTCACCTCGGCCAGCACGTCCGCCCACCGCTGCGGGCACTCGGTGAGCACCGCGATCGCCGCCCGCACGTCCGCGCTGCGCTTGGTGTCGTGCGTCGACAGCACGGTGCCGGTGGTGGGCCAGTCGCGCTGCACCCGTGCGCAGTACGCGTGGAAGTCCTCGGGGGAGAGCCCCGGGGCCCCGGGGTCGCCGCCCACCTCGTTCGCCGACAGCAGCGGCACATACCGGTAGAACGCCGTGTCCTCTACGGACTTGGCGCGCAGCGCCGACGCCGTCTGCGCGAAACGGGCCCGGAACTCCGCCTGTTCGGCGCCGTCCTCACCGCGTCCGAGCGCCAGCCCCCGTACCACGTCGACCGCGTGCGCCTCCTCGGGCACCGTGAACGTGGCGCGGGCCTCGGCGGCGGCCTCCTTGGTGACCACCGTGGCGGCGTCCGTGGAGGTGTAGGGCCGGTACACCTCCATGCGGACCAGGAGCTCCCGCAGCGCGCCGCGCAGCGCCCAGGGCGCGTGGTCGCGCAGAGCAGGGTCGGGGGACGTGGCGCACAGGCGGCTCGCCAGACGGGTCAGGCGGTCCAGCTCGGTGGCCAGCTCGTGCGTGACCACCCGATCGGCGGCGCGCCGAACGGTGGCGGCCCAGTCCCCGCCGCGGTCCGCCTGCGGGGCCGCGAACCGCCGGTAGTGGCCGAGCAACTCGTCGCCGCCCGCGGGATCGGTGAAGAGCCCGTCCACCTGCCGTAGCGCGTCGTAGCCTGTGGTGCCCGCGACCGGCCAGGCGGACGGCAGGTGCTCGCCGGCCGCGAGGATCTTCTCCACGACGGTCCAGCGGCCGCCGGTGGCCTCGTGCAGGCGGCTCAGATAGGCGTCCGGGTCCGCCAGTCCGTCCGGGTGGTCCACCCGCAGCCCGTCGATCACCCCCTCGTCCAGCAGCCGCAGGAGCGTGCCGTGCGTCGCCGCGAAGACCTCCGGGTCCTCGACGCGCACCCCGATGAGCTCGGAGATGCTGAAGAACCGCCGGTAGTTCAGCTCGGTACGGGCCAGCCGCCACCACACCGGCCGGTACCACTGGGCGTCCAGCAGCTCTGGCAGCGGCAGCGACTCGGTCCCCTCGCGCAGTGGGAAGACTTGGTCGTGGTAGCGCAGGACGTCCCCGTCCATCTTCAGCTGCCCGAGCTCCTCGCCGAGCCGTCTGCCGAGCACCGGCACCAGCAGCCGGCCGCCCTGCGCGTCCCAGTCGATGTCGAACCAGCGTGCGTACGGTGATGCGGGGCCCTCGCGCAGCACCTCCCACAGGGCACGGTTGTGGCGCGGGAAGGCGGCCATGTGGTTGGGCACGATGTCCACGACCAGGCCGAGCCCGTGTTCCCGGGCGGTCCGTGACAGGGACCGGAGTCCCGCCTCGCCGCCCAGCTCGTCCCGCACGCGGGCGGGGTCGACGACGTCGTAGCCGTGTGCCGATCCGGGGACGGCCTCCAGGACGGGGGACAGATGCAGATGCGAGACGCCGAGTGCGGCCAGATACGGGACGGCCGCCTCCGCCGCGCCGAACGGGAACTCCGGCTGCAGCTGCAGCCGGTACGTGGCCGTGGGCACCGCCGGGGCAGGTCGCTCAGGTGTCATGGAAACCTACGTACCCGCCCCGTCGGCTTTCGTGCGGCGGACGCGCCGCGGCTCGTCGTCATGCGGGGCGTTGCAGCACCGTCAGGCTCCGGTCCGGCAGGGTCAGCCGGCCTCCCGCCTCGATCTTCATGCCGGTGCCGGGCGTCACCCCTTCCGGGACAGCCGTGTCGACGACCAGCTGCCACTGGCGCCCGTGGTCGACCGGCACCACGAACTCCAGGGGCTTGGGCGAGGCGTTGAACATCAGCAGAAACGAGTCGTCGGCGATCCGCTCCCCGCGCGAGCCCGGCTCGGAGATCGCGTTGCCGTTGAGGAACACGGTCAGCGCGCCCGCCTGCGACGACGTCCAGTCGCGCTGGGTCATCTCCTCGCCCTGCGGGGTGAACCACGCGATGTCGGACAGCTCGTCGTGGGTGCCCTGGACCGGCCGGCCGTGGAAGAAGCGGCGTCGCCGGAACACCGGGTGGTCCCGGCGCAGCCATACCATCGCGCGGGTGAACTCCAGCAGCTCGCCGCCGCCGTCCTCGGGCCACTCCACCCAGGAGAGCTCGTTGTCCTGGCAGTAGGCGTTGTTGTTGCCCCGCTGGGTGCGCGCGTACTCGTCGCCGTGGCTGAGCATCGGCACGCCCTGGGAGAGCATCAGCGTGGCGATGAAGTTCCGCATCTGCCGGTCCCGCAGCTCGAGCACCGCCGGGTCGTCGCTGTCGCCCTCGGTCCCGCAGTTCCAGGACCGGTTGTAGCTCTCCCCGTCGCGGTTGTCCTCGCCGTTGGCCTCGTTGTGCTTGTCGTTGTAGGCGACGAGGTCGTGCAGCGTGAAGCCGTCGTGGCAGGTCACGAAGTTGATCGAGGCGAGTGGCCGGCGGCCGTCGTCCTGGTAGAGGTCCGAGGAGCCGGTCAGCCGGGAGGCGAACTCGGCGAGTGTGCGGGGCTCGCCGCGCCACAGGTCCCGTACGGTGTCGCGGTACTTGCCGTTCCACTCGGTCCACAGCGGCGGGAAGTTGCCCACCTGGTAGCCGCCCTCGCCCACGTCCCACGGTTCCGCGATCAGTTTCACCTGGGAGACCACCGGGTCCTGCTGGACCAGGTCGAAGAAGGACGACAGCCGGTCGACCTCGTGGAACTGTCGGGCCAGCGTCGCCGCGAGGTCGAAGCGGAAGCCGTCCACGTGCATCTCGGTGACCCAGTAGCGCAGCGAGTCCATGATGAGCTGCAGCACGTGCGGGGAGCGCATCAGCAGGGAGTTGCCGGTCCCCGTGGTGTCCATGTAGTAGCGCGGGTCGTCCGTCAGCCGGTAGTACGAGGGGTTGTCGATGCCCCTGAACGAGAGCGTCGGTCCGAGGTGGTTGCCCTCGGCGGTGTGGTTGTAGACGACGTCCAGGATGACTTCGATGCCGGCCTCGTGCAGCGCGCGGACCGCCGACTTGAACTCCAGGACCTGCTGGCCGCGGTCGCCCCACGAGGCGTACGTGTTGTGCGGGGCGAAGAAGCCGATGGTGTTGTAGCCCCAGTAGTTGCTCAGCCCCATGTCCGACAGACGGTGGTCATTGACGAACTGGTGTACGGGCATCAGCTCGAGCGCCGTGACGCCCAGCTCGGTCAGGTGCTCGATGATCGCCGGATGGGCCAGTGCCGCGTAGGTGCCGCGCAGTTCGTCGGGCAGCGCCGGGTGGCGCATCGTCAGCCCCTTGACATGGGCCTCGTAGATCACCGTCCGGTGGTACTCGGTGTGCGGGCGCCGGTCGTCGCCCCAGTCGAAATAGGGGTTGATGACCACGGACGCCATGGTGTGGGGTGCCGAGTCCAGGTCGTTGCGCTTGTCGGGTGAGCCGAAGGGATAGCCGTACACCTCCTCGCCCCATTTCACGCTGCCGCTGATGGCGCGTGCGTACGGGTCGAGCAGCAGCTTCGCCGAGTTGCAGCGCAGCCCGCGCTCGGGGGCGTACGGGCCGTGCACCCTGAACCCGTACCGCTGCCCCGGCATCACGCCGGGCAGATACGCGTGCCGTACGAACGCGTCGGTCTCCCGCAGCTCCACCGCCGTCTCCGAGCCGTCGTCGTGCAGCAGACACAGCTCGATCCGGTCGGCGGCCTCCGAATAGACCGCGAAGTTGGTTCCGGCGCCGTCATACGTGGCGCCGAGCGGATACGCCTCTCCAGGCCAGACCTGCATGGATTCGACTCTCCCAGTTGTCCTGGCCCCGCGGGGCGCCTTGCCGCGGAGTCTTCCCCGAAAGTGACGCAACCTCCTATGACGTTCGTCCCTCTTTACATTCCGGCAGGTGCGGGCCTGCCGGACGCGCCCCGCGTGGCACGCCGGGCGAGCGGAGCCCGGAACGCTGCGGGAGCACGGGTCGAGCGATGGGAAGGGAGTCAGCCGGCAAACGCCCGGCCACCCCGTGGGGTGGGCCGACGCCGGCAGCCACCCCATCGTGCCGACCGGGTGCCGGTAGTGCGTCGCCCTCCACGGGCAGCGCCCTCCGGCCGCTCCGTACCACGTCAGGGCTATGAATCCGCTCACGCGGCCCGCTCCCGCCGACCGGAACGGGCTTGCGGAATGCGGTAGTTGAGAAACGACCCTGTCCATCCGGCTGCATCGTGCCAGACTCCCGGAGTACCCTTCCTTGATCGTTGGCTGGGGCCTGGCCCCTGGGGAGGCTCGGGGAGCGGAAGGCGGTGCGCGGGTGGGCTCGGGAGGGCTGGAGCTTCCCCCTGGTGACGAGGGTCACGAGGGGAACTCCACGGATGTCCCGCCCGGGGCGGTGTCCCTGGCACGGCCGATGGAAATGGGCTCCATCGGGCCGGAACTGGACTGGGACGCCGACGCGTGGCGCGAGGTGCGCACCCGCGCCCAGCGGGCGGGGCGCGCCTACATCTGGCTGAACCTGGTCGAGCAGCGGCTGCGCGCGGTCGTGGCCGCCGTTCTCCGTCCCATCTACGAACCCGTCCACGGGGACGACTGGGTGGTCGCCGCCGCCGGGCCGGCCGGCCAGGAGTGGGTACAGCGCGCGGTCGCGGTGCGCGAGGTCAGCCGCCGCAAGGGGTACTTGCTCGACCCGGCCGACGACAACGTGCTCAGTTTCCTCACCCTGCCTCAGCTGCGTGAGCTGATGGTGCAGCACTGGCCGTGCTTCGAGCCCTACATAGATGAGCGCCGGGACGTCGAACTCGCCTTGGACGAGCTGGAAGTGACCCGAAACGTCGTCTCCCGCAACCGGGCCCTGTCCGAGGCCGTCCTCGCGCAGGCGGAGCGGGCGTCGGCGAGGCTCCTGGAGGTCCTGGGCGCGGGCGGTGACGTGCCCTCCGCCCGGCGGCTGCCCGTGGACGCGGTCGAGGACCTGGTGGGCGACCGGTACGCGGACGTGGTCGCCGTCCACTCGGACCGCGTGCGGCTGCTGCGGCGGTTCCCGGCCGAGGACATCTTCGGCGGTGCCCGCCGACTCGACGCCATCGGTATCGGCCTCAACCTGCTCGTGCAGAACTTCTCCGGCCGCCGCCTGGTACGCCTGGCCGAGTCGGGCTGCCGGGTGCGCCTGCTGTTCCTCAACCCCGCGTCCAGTGCGGTCAAGCGGCGCGAGCGGGAGCTCGGCATAAGGAAGGGCGAGCTCAGCCGCGCCGTCGAGATGAACATCCTGCACATGCGCCGGGTGCGCTCGAGGCTGCGCGACCCGGGCGCCTTCGAGATCCAGGTCTTCGACGAGACGCCACGGTTCACCGCGTACCTGGTGGACGGGGACGGCGCGGACGGCATCGCGGTGGTGCAGTCCTATCTGCGGCGTACCCGCGGCATGGAGGCGCCCGTGCTGGTGCTGCGCAACGGCAACCGGGTCGTCAAGCCGGAACAGTCCGACGAGAGCGGTCTCTTCCCGGCCTACCGCGAGGAGTTCGAGCTGGCTTGGGCCGATTCGCGCCCGGTGTCCTGAAGCGTCCCGCGCCATGAGCACGACTGGGGACCCCGGATTGTCAGTGGCGCATGGGAGGGTGAAGACCACTGGGGGAGAGCACCACCGAGAAGGGGGGCCGCCATGGCCTGGCACCGACAGCTGCTGATCGGCTTCGACCTGGAGACGACCGGCACCGACCCGTATGAGGCGCGCATCGTCACGGGTGCGGTGATCGAGGTCAGGGACGGGCAGCCGCTGGGCCGCCGGGAATGGCTGGCGGACCCGGGTGTGGAGATCCCGGCGGACGCGGTCGCCGTGCACGGCATCAGCAACGAGCGCGCCGCGGCCGAGGGCAGACCGGCCGACCGGGTCGCGGACGCCATCGCCGACGTCCTGGTGACGTACTGGAAGACGGGCGTCCCGGTCGTCGCCTACAACGCGGCCTTCGACCTGACCCTGCTCTCCGCGGAGCTGCGGCGGCACGGCCTGCCCTCCCTGCGCGACCGCCTGGGCGGCGCGGAGCCGGGCCCGGTCATCGATCCGTACACCATCGACCGATGGGCCGACCGCTACCGCAGCGGCAAGCGCAACCTCGAAGCGGTCTGCGCGGAGTACGGAGTCGCGCTGGACGCAGCGCACGACGCCGGGGCGGACGCCCTGGCCGCGGCCCGGCTCGCCGGTGCGATAGCGAGCCGCCATCCGAAGGTCGCGGCCCTCGGCCCGGCGGAGCTGCACCGCCGCCAGATCGAGTGGTACGCGGACTGGGCGGCGGACTTCCAGAGCTTCCTGCGCAGCAAGGGCGACGCGGCGGCCGTGGTGGACGGCACATGGCCGCTGCGGGAGGCCGTGCACGGCAGGGTCTGAGCCGGGCGCCGGCGCTCCACGGCGCCCCGCGGGTCATGCCGGCGCCGGACCCGCGATGGGTTCCACGCGCGGCTCGGCGAGCCGTGCGTAGTCGGCGCCGCTGATGACGAGTGACCGATCCAGCCGGGCGGCGTTGAAGTACAGCCGCGGCCTGGCGACGACGTCCGGGTCGGCGACGAGTTCCAGGCCGGGATCGAAGCTGAACGGAAGGACCGTGCCGGGTACGGCGCGGGCCAGGCGTTCAGCGGTCTCCGCGTCGCTGAAGCTGGCGTAACGAGCCGCGAACAGCTCCCGTACGGCGTCCAGGTCCACCCGGCGGTCCCCGGGCACGACAGCGAGGACGTGCCGGGTGGTACGGCGGTCGACCTTCACCCGCAGCACCAGGCACTTGGCCGCTTCGGACGCCGGGTGCCCGCGTAGCGCGCTGACGGCCTCGGTGGCGCCCTCCGGTGCGTGGTCGACGAGGGAGTAGTCGACGTGTGAGGAGTCGAGCAGCGAGATCAGGCGCTGGTAGGTGTCGTGGTCCGGCATGAGGCGTCCTCTTCGGTGCGGGGTTCGGTGCGGGCTTCGGTGCGGGGTTCGGTGCGGGCTTCGGTGCGGAGGCGAGGGTCGTGTGCGGCGGGGGAGGGGCCGAGCGCCCGGCCCGGTGCCGACGTGCGGTGGGCGCGTTCCACGGACTGGCCCCAGTACGTTCCGGCGACCATCAGGGCCGCGCCGAGCCCGGTGAGCGGAGTGAGACGGTCGCCGCCGAGGACGACACCCACCGCGAGGGCCCAGACCGGCTCGGTGCCGAGCAGCAGTCCGGCACGGCTGGCGGACGTGCGCTGGACCGCCCACGTCTGCGCGAGGAAGGCGAACACACTGCAGAACAGGGCGAGATAGAGCAACTGGGTCCAGGTCGCGGCGCCGGCGGTGGCGAGGCCGGGCAGCCGGGTGGTGGCCGACGGCAGGAACAACACCGTGCCGACCAGGGTCTGCAGCGCCGTCAGGTGCAGGGGGCGGACCGCGCGGCCCGCGGTCAGCCGCCCGACGAGGGCCATGTGCGCCGCGCGGACGCAGGCGGCGCCGAGCATCAGCAGGTCGCCGAGCCCGGGCGCGTGGAAACCGTTGCCGGACATCAGGAGCCCGACGGCCAGGACGCAGACTCCGGCGGCGGTGTGGAAGGTCCACGGCAGCCCGCCGGGATGACCGGAGCGGTCGAGCAGCGGCGTGAGCACCATGGTGAGGCTGATGATCAGCCCCGCGTTGGCGGCGCTGGTGTGGGCGACTCCGTACGTCTCGATGACCAGCACCGCGGCCTGGGTCAGCCCGAGCGGCACCCCGGCCCGTACCTCCTCGCGCGTCCACCGTCGCCGTCCGCGGCGGACGGCGACGAGGGCGAGGCAGGCCAGGGCGGCGAGTGCGTACCGGGCGAACAGGACCGTCGGGACGGGCAGCGCGGACACGGCCGTCCGGGCCGAGAGATAGCTGGAACCCCAGACGAGCGCGACCACGAGGAGTACCGCATCGGTACGGCGGGCGTCGAACACCCGCCTACGGTGCACCGCCGGGGACCCTGAAGCCCAGAACCAGTTTCTTCATCGATCTTTTAGCGATCCTGCACAGTGGTCCTACACTGCGGGAATGGACGAACGGCAGCTGCGGATCCTGCGAGAACTGGGTGAGCTGGGCAGCGTCACCGCCGTCGCCGAGGCGCTGCTGGTGACGCCGTCGGCCATCTCCCAGCAACTGCGGCTGCTGCAGCGCGCGATCCCGGTGCCGCTCACCGAGCGGCAGGGGCGGCGGCTGGTGCTGACCGACGCCGGGCAGGCGCTCGCGGGCGCGGCCGTCGAGGTGGAGACCGCACTGGCGCGGGCCCGCGGTGCCGTCGAGGAGTTCGTCGGGCGACCGGACGGTGAGGTGTCTGTGGCGGCGTTCCACAGCGCGGCCGCGGCCTTGTTCCCGCTGCTGCTGCGCGCCTTCGCCGAGCCCGGCACACCCGGGCTCGCGCTCGCCGACGAGGACGTGGCCCAGGACGACTTCCCCCGGCTGACCAGGGAGTACGACCTGGTGCTCGCCCACCGGCTCGATCACGCCCCGCCGTGGCCGGGCACGGTGACCGCGACCACGCTGCTGCACGAACCGCTCGATGTGGCGTTGCCGGCCGGCCACCCGCTGGCCGCCAAACGGCGCCTGACGCCGCGGGACGTGGCGGACGAGCCGTGGATCACCGTGCACGACGGCTTCCCCGTCATGGCCACCATCGAGGCCATCGCCGCCTCGGCCGGGCGCCGGCTCCGTCTGGCCCACCGCATCAACGAGTTCGCGGTGGTCGCGGAGGCCGTGGCCGCGGGCGGTGGGATCGCTCTCATGCCGCGCTGGACCATGCGGCCGCATCCGGCGCTGGTCCTCAGGCCGATCGGCGGCGTGCAGGCCAGGCGGGACATCGACGCGCTGTACCGCCCCGAACGCACGGCCCGCACGGCGGTCCGCACGGTCCTGGCCGAGCTGCGCCGCGCCGCACGCACGATCCGGGACCGCGACCCGGGCGAGCCCGCCCCGGGTACGGCCTAGACCGAAGGCTCAGAACGGATACCAGCGCACCGACTCGTCCCCGTCCCGCAGCGAGGCCACGCGCCGCCGGAACTCCGCGAGGGCCTGGGGGTTGCTGGGCGCGTGCTGGGCGACCCAGGCGCAGCTGGCCGTCTCCCGGGCGCCGCGCAGCACGGAGCAGCCGGCCCACTCGCGCACGTCCCAGCCGTACGCCGCGGTGAAGGAGTCGTACGCCTGGTCGGGGAGCCCGTAGCGGTCCCGGGTGAGCGCCATGACCACGAGATCGTGCTCGCGCAGATCGGCGGAGAAGGTCTCCAGGTCGACCAGGACGGGGCCGTCGGGGCCGACGTGCACATTGCGGGGCAGTGCGTCGCCGTGGATCGGGCCGGGCCGCAGACGGGGGGTGAGCGCGGCCGCGGCGGCGGCGAATCCGTCCCGGCGCTCGCGCAGATACGCCGCGTCCGCCGGGTCGATCGCGTCGCCCGCGAGGCGCAGCCAGCGCTCCACGCCGCCCAGCAGGTCCCGGGCCGGGAGCGCGAAGGGCGGCACAGGCAGCGCGTGGACGATCCGCAGCAGTTCGGCCAGATCCCGCGGCTCGGCGGGACGCACGGAAGGGGGGAGCCGGTGCCACACCGTCACGGGATGCCCGTCGACGAGCAGCGGTGCGGGCCCGGCGGCCCGCACCGCCGGGACGCCCGACTCGGCCAGCCACACCGCGATCTCCAGCTCCCGGCGCGCCCGCTCCAGCAACTCGGCGTCGCGTCCCACTTTGACGACCAGGTCCCCGGCGGCGAACACCGCGTTCTCCCCGAGGGCGAGCAGCACCGCGTCCTGCGCCGGAGTGGGCAGCACCCCCGCCGCGGCCAGTACCTCGCGCGCCCCTGCCTCGTCCATCGTCCGCCTCTCCGACCTCGTCCACCCGGTGGACGGCGGCGACCCGGCGCCGTCCGAAGGTCAGTGTCGCATTCACGGAAAACCGCTCGTCCGCCCGGCCAGGACCGCCTGCCGAGCGGCGCGGTCCGGTCGGCACGGTCCGGTCCGCGTGTCCTCGTGGCGAGGTGTCACCCACGGTTCCGCACGGGTTCCCGGACCCATGGGACGCGCGTACAGGGAAGGGCCCGTCGGTCACCCGGTGACCGACGGGCCCTTCCCTGGCAGGGGTTCAGACGCGGACGGGTTCGCTCTCGTCCCAGGTGGTCGGCGCCACCGCCTCGGGCGACTCGTCGTGCGTCAGATCCGGCAGACGATGCAGCCACTTGGGGAGGTACCAGTTGCGCTCGCCGAGCAGGGCCATCACCGCCGGGAGCAGGACGCCCCGGATGACGGTCGCGTCGATGAGCACGGCGGCGGCCAGGCCCACGCCCATCTGCTTCATGGACTGCATCGACAGCGTGCCGAAGATCGCGAAGACGGCGACCATGATGACCGCGGCACTGGTGACGACCCCGGCCGTGGTCACCACACCGTGAGTGATCGCGTCCTTGGTCGTACGGCCCCGCAGACGGGCCTCGCGAATCCGGGAGACCACGAACACGTGGTAGTCCATCGAGAGCCCGAACAGGATGACGAAGAGGAACAGTGGCAGCCAGGTGATGATGGCTCCCACGCCCTCGGCGCCCACCAGCGACGCTCCCCAGCCGTGCTGGAAGACGGCGACCAGGATGCCGTAGGCCGCACCCACCGACAGCAGGTTGAGCACGATGGAGGTGATCGCGATAGTCAGCGAGCGGAACGACAGCAGCATCAGCAGGAAGGCGAAGGCCACGACGAAGGCGAAGACCGGCACCACCGAGCCGAGGAGCTGGTCGTTGAAGTCGTGCGAGCCGGCGACCTGCCCGGTGATCGGCGCCTGCACGCCTTCCACCTTCCCGAGCGTGCCGGGCCGCACCTCGTCGCGCAGCAGTTCCAGGCTCTTGCCCGCCTTGTCCAGGTCGGAGCCGCCGACGAGCGGCACGGAGATCACGGCCACGTTCTGCGCGTCGTGCAGGTCGATGTCGACCGGACCGCGGGAGGCACCCGAACTGATGGCCCGCGTACGGAAGTCGGCGAGCGCGGTCTTCACCGCGGGTGCGTTGATGTCCTGGGCCTTGACGACGACCTGAGCGGGTTCGGAGCCGCCGGGGAAGGCGTCGTTGACGCGGTTGTACGTGGCCACGATCGGCAGCTTGTCGCCGAACTCCTGGTCCAGGGTGAGGTTCTGGGTCTTCATGCCGAGCGCGGGCGCCGCGACCGCGAGCAGCGCTCCGGCCGCGATCACCAGGGACACGGCGGGCCTGGTGAGGACGACCTTGAGCACGGCACCCCACACCCGGCTGCCCTCACCGGACCCGGTTCCGCGGCTCCGCCGCTTGTCCGGGTGCAGGAAGGGGAGACGGCCCTTCTCGACGCGCTCGCCCAGCAGCGACAGCAGCGCGGGCAGCACGGTCACCGAGCCGACCATGGCGACCGCCACGACCATCAGCGAGGCCAGTCCCATCGCCTCGAACGTGGCGAGGCCGGTGAACAGCATGCCCGCCATGGCGACGCACACCGTGACACCGGAGACGATGACGGCGCGTCCGCTGGTGGCCGCCGCGATGCTCAGTGCGGTCCGCGCATCCCGGCCGGCCTCCCGCTCCTCCCGCTCGCGTCGCAGGTAGAACAGGCAGTAGTCGACGCCGACGGCGAGTCCGACGAGGAGCATGACGGAGTTGGCGGTGTCGTTCATCGGCTGCAGATGGCTGACGATGCCCATCAGGCCCATCGTCGCCATGATCGCGGTGATCGCCAGCGCGACCGGCAGCAGCGCGGCGACCAGCGCGCCGAACGCGATCAGCAGGATGCCGAGCGCCACCGGCACCGCGGAGTACTCGGCCTGCTTGAAGTCGTCGCCGAACGCGTCGGAGAACGTCTTCTGCATGCTGGCGCTGCCGATCTCCTCGATCCGCAGCTGCGGATGGTCCTTCTGGACCCCCGCGACGGCCTTCAGAACCGGCTCGACGCGGTCGCCCGCGGTGTCCGCGTCACCGCGCATGTCGAACCGCACCAGCGCGCTGCGGCCGTCCTTCGAGATCGTCTTCGTGTCGTACGGCGAGGCCACGTCCGTCACCCGGCCGGTGCCGTCCACCGCTCGCACGACCGCGGTGACGGCGGCGCGGAACTGCGGGTCGGTGGCCTTGGTGCCGCCGTCCTTCCCCTGGATCAGCACGGTCTCACCGGCCGGCTCCTTGATCCCGGCGTCCTCGATGATCTTGGCTGCGGTGTGCGTCTCGCCCTTGAGCTCGTCGCTGTCCTTGACGTCCACCCGGCCGGCCGCCGAGCCGATGGCCATCGCCAGAACGACGAACAGCACCCAGATGCCCACGGCAGCCCATCGGTGCCGGGCGCTCCAGCCGCCGGCCCGCGCGGCGATGCCCCGCACCCGTGTTTCTCCGTTCCCCATGACGGGCATGCCCCCTCGTCCGCGGGTGACAGCCCCCTGCCGTCACCGTTCGTTTCGAAGGTATGGGCCGGATAAGAAGGACTCGTCGTGCTCTTCGGTGAACCGTGAAGGGCCCGGCTCATCCCCACGGATGCCCCTTCTCTCACCACCTGGGAGGAGCCGACCCCTACGCCCGGTCGGGGTCGGGTGGGAGCCGGACTCAGGGTCGAGGAGGCCGCTCGCGGACGCGGGTGCCCGGCCTATGGTGGTGCGATGACGACGAAGTACGCGGCGCTGCTGCGCGGGATCAACGTGGGCGGCAACAAAAAGCTGCCGATGGCCGAGTTGCGCACCCTCGTCGAGGGGCTCGGGCACAGCGGCGTCCGCACTCATCTGCAGAGCGGCCAGGCCGTGTTCGCCGCCGACGGCGGGGACGAGGAGTCGCTGGCCGTGGAGCTCAGGGAGGCCGTCGAGAGGCGCTTCGGTTTCTCCGTGGACGTGATCGTGCGCGACCACGCCTACCTGAAGGCGGTCGCCGAGGCCTGCCCCTTCCCGGCCGCCGAGCTGGAGGCCAGGCAACTGCACGTCACGTACTACTCCGCGCCGGTCGACGAGGCCCGTTTCGCGGAGATCGACCAAGCGGCTTTCCTCCCCGAGGAGTTCCGGCTCGGCGACCGGGTCTTGTACCTGTACGCGCCGGACGGACTGGGCCGCTCCAAGCTCGCCGAGCAGCTGTCTCGATCCCGGCTGAACAAGGGGCTGATCGCCACCACGCGGAACTGGAACACCGTCGTCAAGCTGACCGAGCTGACCAGGGAAGGTAGCTGACGTCCGCAGCGGCGGGCTCGGTTTCGGACGGGGCGGCGGCCGCCGCCGCAGCTGTCGCGTTTGTTCAAGAGGACCGTGCCGGCCGTCCCTAGCGTGGAGGCATGAGCGATCCGTACAAGAACGTGCATCCGTACATGGTCGAATGCGCCGCCGAGGCCGCCCGCGTGGCCCGCGGGGTCGGGGCGGAGCACCTGACCGAGCCCACCCACTGCCCGGCCTGGGACGTCCGCGCCCTGGTGAACCACTGGGTCCTGTACTCCTCGCACGGCCTGGAGCACCGTGCCCTGCGCACACCGATCCCCGAGGAGCTGACCGCCCGCGACTTCACCGCGGATCCGGGCTGGGCGCAGTCGTACGCCGAGCAGCTCGACCGCGCCGTCGCCGCCTGGGACGACCCCGCCGTGTGGGAGGGCGAGGTCGACCTCGGAATGGCGAAGATGCCCGCGGCCGAACTGGCGGCGATGATCGTCAAGGAGATGGCCGTCCACGGCTGGGACGTCGCGACGGCCACCGGGCAGGAGTTCCGGGTCTCCGACGGCGCGGGCCGGCTCGTCCTGGAGGTCGTCGAGACCCATGGCGACCTCTACCGCCAGTACGACGGCTTCGCCGACCCGGTCCCCGTCCCCGACGACGCCCCCGTGTTCGAGCGCGCGCTGGCGGCGAGCGGACGTGACCCGCGGCAGACCGCGGTGGGCACGGTGGGCCACTGAACGAAGCGGGCGGGGCGGAGCCGTCGCCCTCGGCGTGTGCGCGGGCGGCGGGCGCGTCAGGCTCCGAGGGCCGTCAGCACCGGCAGGCGTGCCTGGTCGTAGCGTTCCAGGACCACCCTGGCCACCTCCGGAGCGGGACCCAGGACCTCGGCCAGCACATCGGCCTCGGCCGCGCCCCGTGCGATGCGGTCCGGGAGGAAGCCGGGGGCGAGGACGTACGGTGCCACGGCCACCCGTGCGCAACCCGCCGCCCGCAGTTCGCGCACCGCGTCCTCGGTGCGCGGGAACCCCTCGGGAGACGAGGCGGAGGCGAACGCAGGCCGCACGGCGCACCATCCGGTGTGCCGCCACTCCCGCGCGATGTCAGCGATCACTGCGATCGCCTCCGGGTCGGTGGACCCCGCCGAGGCCAGCACGACCCCGGTCGAGGACTTGTCGGCGGGGGCCAGGCCCGCCTCGTACAGACGCTCCTCCAGGGCGCGCAACAGCAGCGGCGACGGGCCGAGCACCTCCGCCTGCGTGATCCGCAGCCGCCGGGGCGCCTGCCTCAGGACCGCGGGGATGTCCGCCTTCGCATGGAAGGCCCGGGTCAGCAGCAGCGGCAGGGCCACGGCTTCGCGTACTCCCTCCGCCGCCAGGGACTCCAGCAGCCCGTGCACGGACGGCACGTTGAAGTCGAGGAAGCCGGTCTCCACCCGCAGTCCGGGCCGCAGCGACCGCACCCTCTTCACGAGGGCGTGCACGGTCGCGGCATGGCGCGGGTCGCGGCTGCCGTGGGCGATGACCACGAGAGGCGGGTGAAGGGGCATAGGGCGCATGGGAGATCAGCTCTTGACGAGAAGGCCGCGGCTGCGCAGCACCCGCCGCTCCAGCGGGCTGAAGATCAGCAGGTCGATGGCGATGCCGACGAACAGGATCAGGATGACGGCCTCGAAGACCATGGACATGGAGCTGGCGTTGCGGCCGTTCTCGAGCAGGGCGCCGAGGCCGATGCCGAGGTCGGGCGAGGAGGCGATGATCTCCGCCGCCATCAGCGAGCGCCAGGAGAAGGCCCAGCCCTGCTTCAGACCGGCCAGATAGCCGGGCAGTGCCGCCGGCATGACGATGTGCCAGGTGCCCTTGAGGCCCGTGGCGCCCATCGTGCGGCCCGCCCGCAGGAACAGCGGAGGCACCTGGTCGATGCCGGACACCAGGCCGTTGGCGATCGAGGGCACGGCGCCGAGCAGGATCACCGCGTACATCATCGAGTTGTTCAGACCCAGCCAGATCACGGCCGGCGGCACCCACGCCACCGACGGCAGCGACTGGAGCCCGGACAGGATCGGGCCGATGGCGGCGCGCACGAACTTCACCCGGGCCACCAGCAGACCCAGCGGGGTGCCGATCGCCAGCGCGAAGAGGAAGCCCAGCAGACCGCGCGAGACGCTGGTCCAGATGTAGCCGAGCAGCTTGCCCTGCAGCCAGGCGTCCTTCACCTCGCCCCACACATCGGCGGGCGAGGGCAGCTTGGTGGGGTCGTCGACGACCTTCAGCGTGATCAGCGCCTGCCAGATCACCAGGACGACCGCGATCGCCAGGACCGGCGGCAGGATCTTGCCGACGAAGGTCTGCCGGAAGGACGTACGGCTCGTGGCCGAGGACTCCAGGGCGTCGAGCCCCGCCTCCAGGCCGACCAGTCCGCTGCCGTCCTTGACGGGGGCGTCCGCCGTCGTGCCGGTCGTCGTCTCAGTGCTGGCCATGACGGCGGATCTCCCCACGCAGTACTTCGGTGATCTCGACGGACAGCTCCGCCACCGGGGCGTCCTCGATCCGGCGTGGCTGCGGAAGGTCCACCCGCCATTCGCGCTCCACCCGGCCGGGCCGGGAGGAGAGCAGTACGACACGCTGCGCCAGCCGCACCGCCTCGCGCACGTTGTGCGTGACGAAGAGCACGGACAGACCGGTCTCCTGCCAGATGCGGGTCAGCTCGTCGTGCAGCACGTCACGGGTGATCGCGTCGAGCGCCGCGAACGGCTCGTCCATCAGCAGCAGCCGGCTGTCCTGCGCCAGGGCGCGGGCCATCGCCACACGCTGGCGCATACCGCCGGACAGCTCGTGCACCCGCTTCCCGTACGAGCCCTTCAGGCGTACGAGTTCGAGCAGCTCCTCGGCCCTGCCGCGCCGCTCGCTCTTGGGAACGCCCCTGAGCTTCAGGGCGAGTTCGATGTTCTTGCCCGCGGTCAGCCACGGGAACAAGGCGTGCTCCTGGAACATCAGCGCCGGGCGCCCGTCGGTCGTGATGCTGCCGGCGGAGGGCTGGTCCAGCCCCGCCACCAGGTTCAGCAGGGTCGACTTGCCGCAGCCCGAGGCCCCCAGGAGGGTGACGAACTCGCCCGGCGCGACATCCAGCGTGATGTCGTCGAGGGCGAGGTGCTGCCCCGCGGGCCCGGCGAAGGACTTCGAGACGTGCTCGATGCGGGCGGCCTGTCCGACCGACGCGGCACCGTCGGCGGCCCTGGCGAGGGTGGTGGCCATGGTCGTCACCTCCTGGGAACGGATCGGGGTACGGGCTTACTTGGCGCCGAGGCCGGCGTCGTCGACCGTGTTCTCGCCCTCGGCCTTGAGGACCTTGTTCAGAAGGGTCAGGTCGTAGATGCCGTCCAGCTTCGGGGCCTTGAGCAGGCCCGCCTTGACCGCGTGCTCCGCCTCGGTGTCGAGGGTGGAGGCCAGCGGGTCGTCGGTGATCTGGATGGACTTCCACGCCGGGTCGAGGACGTCGGCCGGCAGGGCCTTGCCGGAGTCGGCCTCCAGCTGCTTGTTGGCCGCGGCCTTCGCCTCGTCCGGGTTGGCGTTGATCCACTTGTTGGTCTCGACCGACGCCTTCAGCACCGCCTCGACTGCCTTCGGGTGCTCCGTGAGGAACTTCTGCGACACGATGATGTTCGTGATCACGAACTTCTTGTCGGGCCACAGGGACGACTCGTCCAGGAGCACCTTGCCGCCCTCGGCGACCAGCTTGGAGGCGGTCGGCTCCGGCACCCAGGCGCCGTCGATGGACCCGGCCTTGAAGGCGTCCGGCGTCACCTTGTTGTCCGTGCGCACGACGGACACGTCGCCCTTGCCGCTCTCGGCGTCGACCTTCCAGCCCTGCTCCGCGATCCAGTTGAGGAACGCGACGTCCTGCGTGTTGCCGAGCTGAGGCGTGGCGATCTTCTTGCCCTTGACGTCCTTCAGAGACGTGATCTTCTTCGGGTTGACCACCAGCTTCACGCCGCCGGACGCCGAACCGCCGATGATGCGCAGGCTCTTGCCGTCCGACTTGGTGTAGCCGTTGATCGCCGGGGAGGGACCGATCCAGCCGATGTCGATGGCACCGGAGTTGAGGGCCTCGATCTCCGAGGGGCCCGCGTTGAAGATCTGGTACTTGGCCTGCGTGGCGCCGAGCGACTGCTGGAAGAAGCCCTTCTGGACGCCCACAAGCGCGGTCGCATGGGTGAGGTTGCCGAAGTACCCGATCTTCACGGAGTCAAGACCGTCGATCTTCTTGGCCCCGGCGGCGACCTTCTGGTCGGACGAGTCGCTCTTGGCCTGGGAGCCGTAACCGCAGGCGGCGAGGGTGAGGAGGGGAAGAGCAGCGAGCACGGCTATGCCGCGACGCAGGATGGGGGTGCCCCCATTGGAGCGAAGCCGAGAAAGGGGAAGGTTGGCAGGCACGGGAGGCGTTCCTCTCGTTGGCCCGGCGGTCACGGTCTTTCAGGTCGTGGCCGGGAGGTCGGCAGGTTTTCGTCGTCTCTTCCGATACGGGGGTACCTCCCTGCTCACGGCGGTCCCGCCGCTCGGCCGAAGCCGGGTGCGGGGGAGAAGCCGAGAGCTCGCGGGAGGGTGGGGGGTCGGCAGGGCGCGCGGGCAGTGCGCGTACGTCACCGTGCACATCGCGCGACTCCGCCCTGCCCGCTGCCGAGGGCGCCGCTGCCGACACGGCCGCCCTCCTTCGCGAACATGGAGTAGAAGCAGGTGGTGGTCATGATCAGAAGTCCCACCCGTCGTCGTCGGCGTTGTCCTTCACCGGCTCGGGCGCGGCGAACGACTCGCCGACCATGCCCGCGGTCAGGGTGGTGCCGTCGGCCGGGTCGATCAGGATGAACGAGCCCGTGCGCCGGGAGTCTGCGTACGCGTCCACCGGCAGCGGCTCGGCGGTACGGATCTTCACGCGGCCGATGTCGTTGGCGACGAGCTGCCCCGGGTGCGGGTGCAGGGACAGGTCGTCGAGCGTGAGCCGGGACGGGATGTCCTTGACGATCGCCTTGACCGTGCGGGTGCCGTGCTTGAGCAGCACGCGGTGACCGACGGTCAGCGGCTGGTCGGCGACGTGGCAGACCGTCGCCTCGATGTCCTGGGTGGTCGCCGGTGCGTCCTTGCTCGGCACGAGCAGGTCGCCGCGCGAGATGTCGACGTCGTCCTCCAGCAGCAGGGTCACCGACTGTGGGGTCCACGCCACATCGACCGGCTTGCCCAGCAGATCGATACCGGACACCTTCGAGGTGCGGCCGGAGGGCAGGACGGTGACCCGGTCACCGACGCGGAACGTGCCGGCCGCGATCTGCCCCGCGTACCCGCGGTAGTCCGGGAGCTCGGCGGTCTGCGGACGGATCACGTACTGCACGGGGAGCCGCGCGTGGCAGTGCGCCAGGTCGTGGCTGACCGGGACGGTCTCCAGGTGCTCCAGCACGGTTGGGCCGCCGTACCAGTCCATGTGCGCGGACGGCTCCACGACGTTGTCGCCGGCCAGTGCGGAGATGGGTATCGCGGTGACCTCGGGGACGCCCAGCTCGGTGGCGTAGGCGGTGAACTCCTTGGAGATCGCCGCGAAGACGGGCTCCTGGTAGTCGACCAGGTCCATCTTGTTGACGGCGAGCACGACGTGCGGGACCCGCAGCAGGGCGGCGATCGCGGCGTGGCGGCGGGTCTGCTCGACGACGCCGTTGCGGGCGTCGACGAGGATCACCGTGAGCTCGGCCGTCGAGGCGCCGGTGACCATGTTGCGGGTGTACTGCACATGCCCCGGGGTGTCGGCGAGGATGAACCGGCGGCGCGGGGTGGCGAAGTAGCGGTAGGCGACGTCGATGGTGATGCCCTGCTCGCGCTCGGCGCGCAGACCGTCGGTGAGCAGTGCGAGGTCCGGTCCGTCCTGGCCGCGGCGCGCCGAGGCGCGCTCGACGGCCTCCAGCTGGTCGGCGAGGACCGACTTGGAGTCGTGCAGCAGCCGCCCGACGAGGGTGGACTTGCCATCGTCGACCGAACCCGCGGTCGCGAACCGCAGGAGGGTGGTGGCGGAGAGTTCCGTGGTCGTGGTCATGGCTAGAAGTACCCCTCGCGCTTGCGGTCCTCCATGGCGGCCTCGGAGAGCTTGTCGTCGGCGCGCGTCGCGCCGCGCTCGGTGAGCCGGGAGGCGGCGATCTCGGCGATGACCTGCTCCAGGGTCACCGCGTCCGAGTCGACAGCGCCCGTGCAGGACATGTCGCCCACGGTCCGGTAGCGGACGAGCCGCTTTTCGACCGTCTCGCTGTCCTTCGGACCGCCCCACTCACCACCGGTCAGCCACATGCCGCCCCGCTGGAAGACCTCGCGCTCGTGCGCGAAGTAGATCTCGGGCAGTTCGATGTGCTCGCGGGCGATGTACTGCCACACGTCCAGTTCGGTCCAGTTGGACAGCGGGAAGACGCGGACGTGCTCGCCGGCGGCGTGGCGCCCGTTGTACAGCTGCCACAACTCGGGGCGCTGGCGGCGGGGATCCCACTGGGAGAACTCGTCGCGCAGGGAGAAGACGCGTTCCTTGGCGCGGGCCTTCTCCTCGTCGCGGCGGCCGCCGCCGAAGACGGCGTCGAACCGCTCGCCCTGGATCCTCTCCGTGAGGGGCAGGGTCTGGAGCGGGTTGCGGGTGCCGTCGGGCCGTTCCTTGAGCACACCGCGGTCGATGTAGTCCTGGACGGAGGCCACATGGAGGTGCAGCCCATGGGCGGCCACCACGCGGTCCCGGTACTCCAGCACCTCGGGGAAGTTGTGCCCGGTGTCCACGTGCAGCAGCGAGAACGGCACCGGCGCGGGGGCGAAGGCCTTCAGCGCGAGGTGCAGCATGACGATGGAGTCCTTGCCGCCGGAGAAGAGGATCACCGGCCGTTCGAACTCGCCCGCCACCTCGCGGAAGATGTGGACCGCCTCGGACTCCAGCGCGTCCAGATGGCTCAGGGCGTACGGGTTGTCCGTGCCCTCGCCGCCCCCCTTGACCTCGGCGACGATCGTCATGCCAGTCCCCTTTCGCTGAGCAGCGCGTACACGGCCGCCGCGGACTCCTGCACGGTCTGGTTCTGGGACTCGATCCGCAGATCGGGCGAGAGGGGCTCCTCGTACGGGTCGTCGACGCCCGTCAGGCCCTTCAGCTCGCCCGCTGCCTGCTTGGCGTACAGGCCCTTCACATCGCGTACGGAGCAGACCTCGACAGGGGTCGCCACATGCACCTCGAGGTACGGCGCCCCGCTCTCCTGGTGGCGCTTGCGCACCGCCTCACGGCTGTCCGCGTACGGCGCGATCACCGGGACGAGCGCCTTGACGCCGTTGCGGGCGAGCAGGTCGGCGAGGAAGCCGATGCGCTGCACGTTCGTGTGCCGGTCCGCGCGGCCGAAGCCGAGGCCCGCCGAGATGAACTCGCGGATCTCGTCGCCGTCGAGCACCTCGACACGGTGCCCCTCCTCGCGCAGGCGGCCCGCCAGCTCGTACGCGATGGTGGTCTTGCCGGCGCTCGGCAGACCCGTGAGCCAGACGGTGGCCCCGGTCGTCACGTATGTCTCCTGAATGTCCGTCATGGTCAGTCGTGCAGCCCGCACTCGGTCTTGGCCCGGCCCGCCCAGCGCCCGGCGCGCGCGTCCTCGCCCGCGAGGACCCGGCGGGTGCAGGGCGCGCAGCCCACGGAGGCGTAGCCGTCCATCAGAAGCGGGTTGGTCAGGACGCCGTGTTCGGCCACGTACGCGTCCACGTCGTCCTGGGTCCAGCGGGCGATCGGCGAGATCTTGACCTTCTGCCGCTTCTCGTCCCAGCCGACGACCGGGGTGTTCGCCCGAGTGGGGGACTCGTCCCGGCGCAGTCCGGTCGCCCAGGCGTCGTAGCCCGTCAGCCCCTCCTCGAGAGGCTGCACCTTGCGCAGCTTGCAGCACAGGTCGGGGTCGCGCTCGTGCAGCTTCGGGCCGTACTCGGCGTCCTGCTCGGCGACCGTCTGACGCGGTGTGAGCGTGATGACGTTGACGTCCATCACCGCCTCGACCGCGTCACGGGTGCCGATGGTCTCCGGGAAGTGGTACCCGGTGTCGAGGAAGACGACGTCGACGCCGGGCCTCGCGCGCGAGGCGAGGTGGGCGACCACCGCGTCCTCCATGGAGGACGTCACGCAGAAGCGCGTGCCGAAGGTGTCGGCCGCCCATCGGAGGATCTCCAGCGCGGGGGCGTCCTCCAGGTCGCGCCCCGCTTGCTCGGCCAGTGCCCTGAGTTCGCCGGTGCTCCGCTCGTCCCGAGTCGTCGTCATGTCCCGTCCCCTCCCCGATCGGTCTGCACGAGCCCCCGGGCCAACAGCCCCAGGAACTTCAGCTGGAAGGCTCGATTGCACGCTCCGCACTCCCATGCGCCGTGGCCCTGCTCGCTCGGACGCAGGTCCTCGTCGCCGCAGTAGGGGCAGTAGAAGGGAGCGGCCCGCTCGCTCACGACAGCGCCTCCTCGGAAGCCCGGGCCGCCCAGGTCGCGAACCGCTCGCCCTCTTCGCGTTCCGCCTGGAACCGCTTGAGGACGCGCTCGACGTAGTCCGGCAGCTCCTCCGAGGTGACCTTCAGGCCGCGGACCTTGCGGCCGAAGCCGGCCTCCAGGCCGAGCGCGCCGCCCAAGTGCACCTGGAAGCCCTCGACCTGTCGGCCCTGGTCGTCGAGGACGAGCTGGCCCTTGAGGCCGATGTCCGCGACCTGGATACGGGCGCAGGCGTTCGGGCAGCCGTTGATGTTGATGGTGATCGGTTCGTCGAAGTCGGGGATGCGGCGCTCCAGTTCGTCGATCAGCGAGGAACCGCGCGCCTTGGTCTCGACGATGGCGAGCTTGCAGTACTCGATACCGGTGCAGGCCATGGTGCCGCGCCGGAACGGGGAGGGGTGCACCGTGAGGTCGAGCGCCTCCAGGCCCGACACGAGCGAGTCGACCTGCGACTCCACCACATCCAGCACGATCATCTTCTGCTCGACCGTCGTACGGACCCGGCCCGAGCCGTGCGCCTCGGCGAGCTCGGCGATCTTCGTCAGCGTGGCGCCGTCGACCCGGCCGACCCGGGGGGCGAATCCGACGTAGAAACGGCCGTCCTGCTGCCGGTGCACACCGACGTGGTCGCGCCAGCGCTCCACGGGCTGCTCGGGCGCCGGGCCGTCGATCAGCTTCCGCTGCAGGTACTCGTCCTCCAGCACCTGACGGAACTTCTCCACGCCCCAGTCGGCGACGAGGAACTTCAGCCGGGCGCGGGTGCGCAGCCGCCGGTAGCCGTAGTCACGGAAGATCGAGATGACGCCCTCGTAGACGTCGGGCACCTCGTTCAGCGGGACCCACGCGCCGAGCCGCTGCCCGATCTTCGGGTTGGTGGACAGACCGCCGCCGACCCACAGGTCGAAACCCGGGCCGTGCTCGGGGTGGACGACGCCGACGAAGGCGACGTCATTGATCTCGTGCGCCACGTCGAGCAGCGGCGATCCCGAGATGGCGGTCTTGAACTTGCGCGGCAGGTTCGAGAACGCCGGGTTGCCGATGACCCTGCGGTGGATCTCCTCGACGGCCGGCGTGCCGTCGATGATCTCGTCCTCGGCGATGCCGGCGACGGGCGAGCCGAGGATCACGCGGGGGGTGTCACCGCAGGCCTCGGTGGTGGAGAGACCGACGGCCTCCAGGCGGTTCCAGATCTCGGGCACGTCCTCGATCCGGATCCAGTGGTACTGGACGTTCTGCCGGTCGGTGATGTCGGCGGTGCCGCGCGCGAACTCCTGCGAGATCTCGCCGATGACGCGCAGCTGAGGTGTGGTCAGCCGGCCGCCGTCGATCCGGACGCGCATCATGAAGTACTTGTCGTCCAGCTCCTCCGGCTCCAGGATCGCGGTCTTGCCGCCGTCGATCCCGGGCTTGCGCTGGGTGTACAGGCCCCACCAGCGCATCCGGCCCCGCAGGTCGTTGGGGTCGATGGAGTCGAAGCCCCGCTTGGAGTAGATCGTCTCAATGCGTGTCCGCACATTGAGACCGTCGTCGTCCTTCTTGAACTGTTCGTTGCCGTTGAGCGGGGTGAAGTGACCCACGGCCCACTGGCCCTCGCCACGGTGTCGGCTCACCTTGCGGCGGGGCGTGGCGGGATTCTCCGGGGTGGCAGCCATGGTGGATACGTCCTTCGGACAGGCAGGGGGAGCGGCTCTGACCTGCGCGCGCGGGCACGCGAGAGGCGTGCGCGGCAGTGCGCGACGAGGCAAATAAAGGGAAAACCGGGCTGGCTGGAGGCTGTCAGCTCGCCGGACAGATGGCGCTGGACATGCGGCCGAGGTCGACGTGCCGCCGACTCACCAAGGCAACTCCAGTTCCAGACATGATGGAAGCGTGGCACGGTGCTCTGGACGCAGTCCAGCTTTATCCATCATGCGGACACCCTTGTCCCGGGATGTGGAACAAGGGTGTCATCGGTCACAGGACCGTGAAGCGTTGTGTCAACGCAGGTCAGGCTGGGTAAGCCCCAGGCCAGGGCCCCGGGGTCGGCGCGTCGGGCTCCTCCTCGACCTTGGTGTCGAAGAGCCTGAAGCCACGGCGCAGGTAGTTGTCCATCGCGTGTTCGCCGTCCTTGCTGCACGTATGCACCCACACCCGCTTCGTCGGGGCCAGCCCGGGCCAACGGTCCGCGAGGTCCCAGGCGCGGGCGGCTCCGTACGACAGCAGGTGCCCGCCGATGCGCCGGCCCCGGAACGCCGGGAGCAGCCCGAAGTAGAGGATCTCCACCACGCCCTCGTCCTGGGGTTCCAGCTCCACGTACCCGGCGGGCGTCCCCCCTTCGTGAGCGACCCAGGTCTCCACACCCCGCCGGTTCAGATGTTCCTCCCACCGGGCGTACGTCCAGCCGAGCCGGTCGGTCCAGCGGATGTCCC
The DNA here is from genome assembly GCF_053598275.1 of Streptomyces sp. NPDC001156. NCBI lineage: Bacteria > Bacillati > Actinomycetota > Actinomycetes > Kitasatosporales > Streptomycetaceae > Streptomyces > Streptomyces sp. NPDC001156. The sequence continues at coordinate 112,410 of NZ_JBSFJX010000002.1, forward strand.
CGCCGACCGATGCGTACAGAAAGCGGCTGAACTCCGGCGAGGGCACCTGGGCGCGGACGACGCGGACGTCGCCCTCGGGGGCCTTCGCGGGCAGCACATCGGCCGGGGACGTCTGCTCCAGGGACCACGTGGTCACGGTGAGGGTGCTCATGCGGTCAGGGAATCACGGAGGCCCGCGGTACGACAAAGGGGTCGCGGCAGGGGGCCGGGCTCCTAGTCCAGCGCGTCGTCCACCGAGTCCAGTGGCACCGCGTACAGCACCCGGCCCCCGGCCGCCGTGAGTCCCTCGTCCGCGTCCTCGCTCACGGCTCCCACCGTCAGCGTCCACAGCTCGCCGGTCTCCTGCCAGTACGACAGGGAGGCGGTGTGGCGGCCCCAGCAGGCCTGGGTCGCGTCGGCGGAGCAGGTGGCCGCCTTGGCTCCGGAGGCGTTCTGCCGCCAGAGCGTGCCGTGCCGGCCGCGGACGGTGGGCGCGGGGTCGATGTACCAGTCGCTCCGGTCCGCCCCGTTGCGCCGGTGCGAGAGCACGCCCCGCACCCCGGTCGCCTCCGTCTCGTAGGACTCGCTCGCCGTGACGTCGCCGTGCGTGTCGGTGGCGAGCAGACCGGCGTGGCGGGGCACGGTGCTGAACGGGTAGCGCCACAGGCGGGTCGACGTGGCGCTGCTGCCGGCACGGAACCGCTCGGCGGCCACCAGGCTGTGCGGGGTCGAGGTGCGGTCGAGCGAGAGCGCGGAGAAGCAGGGGACCGAGCGGTCGTCGGCGGTGGAACAGGGGCCGCCGGTCAGACGGTAGGAGCCGACCGTGGGGAGCACGTACTGGTAGCCGTGCGCGGCATAACCGCGGCCGACCCGGCCGATGGCGGGGCTGTCGACGTCCGCCCGCAGGATGCGGTGCAGGTCGAAGACCAGCAGGGAGTCGCGGGAGGTGACGAAGAGCTTGTCCCGGTACCAGACCATGCCGGACAGAGCGGTGCGTACGGCGGTGAAGTCCTTGCCGCCGGCGCGCGGGGCCACCAGCAGGACCCAGCGGTAGGCGAGGCGGGCGCGGTCGTCGGCGTCGACGAAGGCGATCCGGGCCAGGCCCCGGTCGGCGGCCGGCTCGCCCGGCGCACGGTCGTTGTGCGTCCAGCCCGCCAGGATGACCCGGTCGGGGCCCCAGCGGCCGTCTGCTTCGGCGTCTCCGGAGGTGGTGACGGACCGCGGCAGCCACTGGGCGGTCGTCGCGTCCTCGTGGTCCCAGCAGTACGCCCGCGTGGCGGTCGGCTTCACCGGCAGCGCGGCGGTCTCGGCGGCGTCGCACGCGGACCGGTCGCGCAGCGTGCGGTCGGCGGAGGCGAGGACGCCGTAGACGTCGACCCCGCCCCCCATCGCATGGGTGAGCCCGTCCAGGGTGGCGCGGTCGGTGAGGTTTTCATGGAGGCGGAACGTCGCGGTCCGGGCCGCGCCGGTGACCCGGGTGAGGCTGCCGGGGTCGTCTCCGCCGGCGGCCTGTGAGGTGCTGATCAGCGTGGCGGCGGCGGTCAGCGCGAGCGCGGTCCCGGCCAGCGTGGCCCGCAGCGCACGACCCCTGCGCCTGCGGCGATGTCGGCCACGGTGCGTCATACAACCTCCCGACGTAGGCCAACTGCTCCTCGGTGTCCGGACATTGACGTGAGGTGCGGGTGGGGTGGCCTGTGGGAGGGATGCTACGGCAGAAGGGTGCGGAGCCGGTCGAAGACCGGGGAAAATGGAGGGTTGTCCCCACCATGAGGGCTAAACGCCGGGGCGGGGGACGAGCGGTGGGGCGAGCTGACAGCCGGTCTCCGGGCCGGGCAGGGCCAGTTGTGCGCCGGTGGGGTCCAGCAGGCTGCCCCGCGCCCGTACCACCCCCGGCGCCATCGAGTGCGGCAGCAGGTCACGGGGGTCGGCAGGGGCCAGCAACTCCACTTCCGCGGACTCGCAGAAACGATACGGCCGGTGTTCCAGGAACGCCCCCAGGTATCGGCGCACCCGGGACATCTCCGCGCGGACCGTGACCGTGCGGGCCGGGTCGCCGAACACGTCGGAGGCCAGGGCCGCGGCCGTGCGACCGGTGCGGCTGATGGCCAGCAGGTAGAGCAACTCCGTGTGCCGGGGGCTGAGTTCATGGGTCCAGGAGCCCGCGTCGCCCGACACGGTCACCGACCAGCGGCGCGGGTGCGTCACGTCCAGGACGACACGTGTGGTGGGTACGGGTGCGGGTGCGTCCGCGATCCGGATCAGCCAGCCGCCCGGCAGCGGCTCCACCGTGCAGGGTCCCCATGCCGGCAGCAGGCAGTGGCCGGGCGACAGAGACGTGGGCAGGGCGACACGACCGGTGTACGGAATCCCGGTCACCGCGGCCGTCCAGCCGTCCGTGTCCACCGCCAGCGCCCGGCCGCCCAGTTTCGCCAGCAGCGGTGCCGCCACCGCACGCAGCCCCTCCAAGGACGTGAGATGCACCTCCCGCAGCCGTGCCTCCGCGAGTTTCGCCACCGCGTCCACCCAGGCGAGCGTCGCCGGATGCATCGTCTCCAGCGGACCACTGACGTCCACGACCCCGATCAGCCGGCCGTCGCGCGGATCGGTGATCGGGGCACCCGTGCACGTCCACGAAGCGTGGGACCGTACGAAGTGCTCCGAGGCGAACACCTGCACAGGGCGCCGGGTCACCGTCGGAGTGCCCACGCCGTTCGTGCCGACGATCCTCTCACCCCAGTCCGCACCGGGCTCGAAGCCCATTCCGTCCGCCTTGCGCAGCACCGACGAGCTGCCCTCGCGCCACAGCACCCGCCCCTCCGCGTCCGCGATGACCATGATGTGCTGCGCCACGTCGGCGACCGACAGCAGGCCCTCGCGCAGCACCGGAAGCACGTGCCGCAGCGGCGAGTCCTGGCGGCGCCGCTCGATCTCCTCACGGCTCAGAAGGCCGGCCCGGAAGTCGTGGTCGGGGTCCACACCGCTGCGCAGCATCCGTCCCCACGACGCCTCGATCACCGGGCGCGGCGCGACGGGGGCGCGCTGTCCCGAGAGCGTTGCGCTGCGTACTTCGTTGGGCACACGCGCCGCCTGCGTGGCATCCGGCGCGACGAGCCGGGTGACGTCTTTCCTGGTCGAGTGCGTCACTGAACTTCCCCCTGTTCCTGGCTCGTTCGCCGTGAGCAGCTCAGCGGATGCCGCACACCCCTCGGCTCACTCGCCGTGCGTGACCGCCGGCGGATTCCGGGCATGAGCCACGGAACCCGTGTTGACGCTGGGTCTCATCTTGCCGCCTGCCCGCTACGGAGGGGTGCACTCCGGCAACAGTGAGCAGCAAGTTGCAACCTCTTGCAACCCTGGCGAACGGTCCGGCGGTCATTGAAACTTGTTCAACGCCGCTCACGCGGCGGCCGTGGTCCTTGAAACGGGGCCAGGAGCGGGGGTGGTGCCGTGTCGGCGCAGCATCACCCCCGCCACACGCGCCCCGCGGGGGACGCGCGTTGCGTCACGGGCTTGGGGGAGCCCGTGACGTGCGCGCCCAAGGGGCCGTGAGAGACCGCGGCGAGCGTCAGACGACGGGCCGTGCCCGCTCCACCACCGTGGCCAGATCCAGGCTGTGCGGCAGCGTGCCGAAGGCCGAGCCCCAGTCGCCGCCGAGCCGGGAGGCGCAGAAGGCGTCGGCGACCTCCGGCGGCGCGTAGCGGACCAGCAGCGATCCCTGGAGCACCAGCGCGATCCGCTCGACCACGCGGCGGGCCCGCCCCTCGATGCCGTCCAGGTCGGCGAGTTCGGCGAGCAGGTTCTTGATCGCGCCGTCCAGGCGGTGGTCGGCGCCACGCGCCAGGCCGACCTCCTGCAGATAGGCGTTCAGGGCCTGCGGTTCGCGCTGGAGCGCGCGCAGCACGTCGAGCGCCTGGACGTTGCCCGCGCCCTCCCAGATGGAGTTGAGCGGGGACTCCCGCAGCAGCCGGGGCATGCCCCACTCCTCGACATAGCCGTTCCCGCCGAAGCACTCCGACGCCTCCGCCACCAGCGGAGTGCACCGCTTGGTCACCCAGTACTTGGCGGCCGGCACCGCGAGCCTGAGGAACGCCCGCTCCTGCTCGCTGCCGTCGTCGTAGGCCGCCGCGAGCCGCAGCCCGAGGGTCGTCGCCGCCTCCGACTCCAGGGCCAGGTCGGCCAGTACGTTGCGCATCAGGGGCTTGTCGACGAGCGTGCCACCGAACGCCTCCCGGTAGGTGCAGTGATGGATCGCCTGCGCCACGGCCTGCCGCATGAGCGCCGCCGAGCCGAGGACGCAGTCGAGCCTCGTGGCCGCCACCATCTCGATGATGGTGCGCACCCCGCGCCCCTCCTCACCGACCCGGCGCGCCCAGGTGCCGTCGAACTCGACCTCGCTGGACGCGTTGGACCGGTTGCCGAGCTTGTCCTTGAGCCGCTGGATCATGAAGACGTTCCGGGTGCCATCCTCCAGCACGCGCGGGACGAGGAAGCAGGTCAGCCCATCCGGTGCCTGGGCCAGCACCAGGAACGCGTCGGACATGGGCGCTGAGCAGAACCACTTGTGGCCCGTCAGCTCGTACGTGCCGTCCTCGGCGAGCGGCCGGGCCGCCGTCGTGTTGGCGCGCACATCGCTGCCGCCCTGCTTCTCCGTCATGCCCATACCGAAGAGGACACCGGCCTTCTCCGCGGCGGGACGCAGACCCCGGTCGTAGACCATGGACGTCAGCCGAGGCTCCCACTCGGCGGCCAGCGCCGGGTCCGTGCGCAGCGCGGGCACCGCCGCGTGGGTCATCGACAGGGGGCAGCCGTTGCCGGCCTCGGCCTGCGTCCAGAGCACGAACGCGGCAGCGCGGCGGACATGCCCGCCCGGGCGCGGCCAGGCCGAGGTCAGGCCCGCGGCCACACCCTTGCCGAGCAGCCGGTGCCAGGCCGGATGGAACTCGACCTCGTCGATGCGGTTGCCGTAGCGGTCGTGGGTCCGCAGCTTCGGTGGGTTCTCATTGGCCTGCGCGCCCCATTCCTGCACCTGGGCGGAGCCGACACTCCGCCCGAGCCCCGACAGGTCGTCGCGGGCCTCATCGAGAAGCGCGGGGTCCAGATGCCGCTCGACGGCCTCCACGAGGGCGCGGTCGGCGGTGAAGACGTCATGTCCCACCAGGGGCGGAGCCTGGTTGGTGACAGTGTGCGTGGTGGCTGCCATGGGCCGAACCTACCCTTCAGTACGCCATCGGTCACCCGTATCGCGCGGGCCGTGCGCCACACCCGTCGAGCCCGTCCCACCGGGAGATGAGCCCGGACACCGGCGGCGGATACCGTTGGGGCGTGCAGTCAGCAGCAAAAGAGAACCCCGAGCCGCCGTCCGGCCGCCTCCACCGGGCACGTGCCCTCTACCGGAATGTCTCCAAACGCAGGACCGCCTGGCTGCTGCTGAAGGACACGGTCGACTCGTGCCTGGAGTACCGCATCCTCGGCCTGGCGGCCGAGGCGGCGTTCTTCACGCTGCTGTCCGTGCCGCCGCTGCTGCTGAGCCTCATCGGACTGCTGGGCTACGTCGACGACTGGACCGGCGCCGACACCATCCAGAGCCTGGAGAACAACCTCCTGGAGGCGTCTCGCACGGTCCTGTCCGACAAGGGCGTCGCGCAGATCGCCCAGCCGATCCTGCACGATGTGATGAAGGGCGGACGGCCCGACGTGATCTCCATCGGGTTCCTGTTCGCGCTGTGGTCGGGGTCGCGGGCGGTGAACGTCTTCATCGACACGATCACGGTGATGTACGGGCTCGACGGCACCCGGGGCATCGTGAAGACCCGGCTGCTCGCGTTCGTCCTCTTCATCGTGGCGCTGCTGATCGGCTCGGTCGCGCTGCCGCTGATGGTGGCGGGGCCGGACGCGGTCGTGAACGTCGTGCCGTGGTCGACGACGGTGGTGCAGGTCCTGTACTGGCCGGTGGTCATCGTCCTGTCGATCGTGTTCCTGACGACGCTGTACCACGTGTCCGTGCCCGTGCGGTCACCGTGGGTGGAGGACGTGCCCGGGGCCCTGGTGGCCCTCGCGATGTGGGTGCTCGGCTCCTTCCTGCTGCGCATCTACCTGACCCACACCATCGAGGGCCCGACGATCTACGGATCGCTGGCCGCGCCCGTCGCCGTGCTGCTGTGGATCGGTGTGTCCGCCTTCGCGGTGCTGGTGGGCGCCGCCGTGAACGCGGCCATCGACCGGGTCTGGCCGGCCGCGGCCACCGCGGCGGCCCGCGAGGCCAACGAGCGACTGCGTCAGGAGCAGGCCGCGGAGTACGTGGCCCGCGCCGCGGCGGCCCGCCCGGACGACCCCGACGACCTCGACGACCTCGACGACGCGGACGACCCGGACATGCCGTCCGAGTTCCCGGAGCGCTGGTCGCGCTTCCTGCCCCCGGAGGACGTCACCTCCCGCCTGCGGACACAGGTCCGCAGCGCCCCCCACCCGCCGCGGAAGGGCGACGTCGGGCCGCAGGAGTGAGACGGACGCCCCGCCCCTCGCCCTCCTGGCGCGGGGCCGTTCCCCGCAAGCCCCGCTCGCCCGGGGCGTAGCGTGGCGGTCGTGTACGCGGAGAGGCCGTCACGGTTCACCGGAGCGGTGGTGTGGCACCGCACGCTTGAGCCCGCCGTGGTCCGGCCGGTGCTGCCCGACGGCTGCATGGACCTGTTGTGGACCGAGGGCAGGCTGCTGGTCGCCGGCCCGGACACGCACGCCCACCAGCCCGGGGGTCCGGCCGCGCGCTGGGCGGGCGTCCGCTTCCACCCCGGCACCGCCCCGGCCCTCCTGGGCGTTCCGGCGTACGAACTCCGTGACCGGCGCGTCGAGCTGGCCGATCTGTGGCCAGCCGCCGACGTGCGCCGGCTGACCGCGCGCGTGAACGCCGCCGCCGATCCCGCGACCGCGCTGGAGGAGATCGCGCTGGACCGGGCCGCGCTCTCGCCGGGCCCCGACCCGCTGCTCAGCGCGGTGGTCGCGGCCCTCGAAGCGGGCCGCTCGGTCGCCGCCACCGCCGATGAGCTGGGTCTGGGTGCACGCCAGTTGCACCGCCGCTCACTCGCCGCGTTCGGGTACGGGCCGAAGACCCTGGCCCGTGTGCTGCGGTTGCAGCTGGCGCTGGCGCTGGCTCGGTCCGGGGTGTCCTACGCCGAGACCGCGGCTCGCGCGGGTTTCGCGGACCAGGCTCATCTGGCCCGGGACGTACGCGAGTTGGCGGGGATGCCGCTGGGTGAGCTACTGGCCCGCGGTCACTGAGGCGGAGAACGGACCGGTTCCTTGACCCGGGAGCAAACGCAGGCCCCCAGGAGACGCAGCACCTCGAGATCGCGCCCCTCTCACAGAGCCCGCAACAGCCGTAGTGGGCGAAGCCGCTGCCGCGGCGACCTCGGTATCCCCGTCGATGCCGAGGTCGCTTGTCCTTGGAACCGCTCAGTGCAGGGTCGCGAACAGGTCGACGCCGTTGCCGTCCGGGTCGTGCACGACCGCGTACCGCATCCCCCACACGGCGTCCCACGGCTTGAGCTCGCCGTGGTGACCGGCACTCACCAGTTCCTCGTAGAGATGGTCCACCTCGACGGGGGAGTCGCACCGGAAGGCGAGGGAGACCCGGCCGCCCCCGCTCGGCGGCTGCCAGCCGGTGTGGAAGGAACGGACGGTCTCCTCGGTGTCCAGGGCGAGCCGCAGCCCACCGGGCAGCTCCGCCTCGACATGGGGCAGGCTCTCGGCGCCCTCGGGGAAGACGAGCCCGAGGCGGCGGTAGAAGGCGAGGGAAGCGGCCAGGTCGGAGACGACCAGGCCGATCACATCGAATCGTGGAGTCATGCGGCCACCGTAGGCAGCCGGCGGGGGACGGGTCTTGAACGAATCGGACAGCACACGTCCTAGGCTCAGGCCATGGCCTTCCGTGTCCTCGTGTACACCCGTACCACCGACTACCGGCATGACTCCATCCCGGACGCCGTCGCCGCCGTGGGTGCCCTCGGGGCCGGGCACGGCTTCACGGCCGACGCCACCGAGGACCCGGGCGTCTTCGCATCGGGCCTCGGCGCATTCGCGGCGGTCGTCTTCCTCTCCACCACCGGCGAGGTCCTGACCCCGCGGGGACGCGCCGGGCTGGAGGCGTACATGCGGGATGGCGGCGGGTTCGTCGGTGTGCACGCGGCCGCCTGCGCCGAGGACGACTGGCCGTACTACGGCGAACTGCTGGGCGCCCGGTTCGCCCGGCACCCCGACCTCCAGCCGGGCAGGGCGGTCGTCGAGGACCGAGACCATCCGGCGACCCGGCACCTGCCCGCCGTGTGGGATTTCACGGACGAGTGGTACGACTTCCGTACCAGCCCGCGGGGTTCGGTGCGCGTCCTCGCCTCGGCGGACGAATCCTCGTACGAGGGCGCCGGGATGGGCGCGGACCACCCGCTGGTGTGGTGCCGTGAGCAGGGTGCCGGCCGGGTGTTCTACACCGCGCTGGGACACGCCGCCGAGGCGTACGAGGACCCGGACTTCCGCGCCCATCTCCTCGGTGGCATCCGCTGGGCGGCGCGGGCGGAGTAGGCGCCGTCCGCCGGTGCGCTTCACCGGCCGGCCACCTCGCCGCCGCCGGTCTCCTGTGTCCCGTGCGACGAAGGAGACCGTCGTGCCGATGCGGATGTGGTCGCACTCTTGTCGGGACACGCGGACGCCTTCTGTGCGGCTCGGCGATCCGGGAAAGTGATGTGATGCGGTGAAACGGGCAGTCCCCGGCGTGTGAGGAGAGCCGTATGGAGCGCGCGGACGAGGTGGCCGGCAATCCGGCGAGTGCATCGGGCCCCGTGGTCCGCACCCCCCACGGAGCCGTGCGCGGCCGCTACGAACAGGGGGTCGCCGTCTTCCGCGGCATCCCCTTCGCCGCCCCGCCCTTCGGCGCGCACCGCTTTCGCCCGCCCGTCCCGCCCGAACCGTGGGACGGGGTGCGGGACGCGGGCGCGTACGGGCCGACTCCGCCCAAGCCGCCGTACTCGGAGGCCTTCGCCCGCTATCTGAGCGACCCCGTGGTGGCCGGGGACGACTGCCTCAACCTCAACGTCTGGACACCGGACCCGAGCCCCGGCGCCCGGCTCCCGGTGATGGTCTGGATCCACGGCGGCGCCCTGACCCGCGGCTCCTCCGCCGTGCCCGTCTACGACGGCAGCGCCTTCGCCCGCGACGGTGTCGTCTTCGTCTCCTTCAACTACCGGCTGGGCGTGGAGGGTTACGGACTCTTCCCGGACGCCCCACCCAACTCCGGGCTGCGTGACCAGCTCGCCGCGCTGGAGTGGGTGCACGACGCCATCGTCGCGTTCGGCGGCGATCCGGACCGGGTGACCGTGTTCGGCGAGTCGGCGGGCGCCATCAGCATCGGCGCCTTGCTGGCGAGTCCGCGCACCCGGGGGCTGTTCCACCGGGCCGTGCTGCAGAGCGGGCCGCCGGAGTCGACCGACCGGGACCGGGTCCGGCGCCTGGTGCGCCGCATGGCCACGAAGTTGAAGGTACCGGCGACGGCGGCCGCCTTCGCCCAGGTGGACCGCACCGTGCTGGCCGACACTCAGGCGGAGGTGGGCCGCCGGGCCAGCCCGATCCTCGGCGGACCCGCCTTCGGGATCATCGTGGACGGCGACCTGGTGCCGCGCGACCCGCTCGAAGCGCTGCTCGACGGTGCCGCCCGGGACATCCCCCTGCTCATGGGCTGGACCAGTGAGGAGCACCGGCTGTGGCTCGCGCCCACCGGGCTGATCGAGCGCATCGACAGGCTCGGCGCGGTCGCCATGGCCGGCGCGATGGCCCGCTGCCACTGCGGCCCCGACGTCCCGCGCGGCTACCGCAACGCCCACCCGGACGCCCCCATCTCAGACCTGGTGGGCCAGATGGTCACGGACTTTCTGCTCCGCCATCCCCTGCACCGCCTGGCCGGTTCCCGCGCGGGCGAGGGCGACGCGCCGTGCCATGTCTACGAGTTCGCCTGGCGCTCGGGGCTCCCCGGCCTCGGCGCCTGCCACGCGCTGGAGCTGGGCTTCGTCTTCGACAGCGCGGATGTGCCGGAAGCGGCGAAGCTCGCCGGCCCCGACGCGCCCCGCGCGCTCGCACACGAGATGCACTCCGCATGGGTGCGCTTCGCGACGGACGGCGACCCGGGCTGGCCCGCATGGGACGACAGCCACCCGGTGCGAATCTTCGGCGGCGACGGCGACCCGGTCGTACACGGCCCCCGCGACGGCGAGATGGAGCTGTGGGAGACCGCGTCCACACCTCCGGTGCCGGCCTCCGCGCCGGGTGCGGGAAACGGTTCGATGCTGCGGGGCGCGGTTCCGCTGTCGGCGGTACGCCGCCTGCGGCGGCCCGGGGGTGTGCGACGCAGCGATGCGGAGTGACACGAGCGGCGGCGTTCCGCCGGCGGGCGGCTCAGGCCGGGGTCGGGGTGGTCCGAAGTGCCGTCGGGTGGCTCAGGCCGGGATCGGCCGAAGCGTTTCGGTGATCGAGGCGATCTCCTGCGGGCCCACCCGGCAGCACCCCCCGATCAGCCGCGCCCCCGCGTCGCGCCAGCCCGTGACCCGGGTCGCGGCGAAGGTGGTGCGGCCGTCCCAGGCGCGTGCCTGGGCGTCCCAGGTCTCGCCGCTGTTCGGGTAGACCACCACCGGCTTGCCCGTCACCAGCGCGGCCGTCTCGACAGCGGCGTCCACGTCCCCGGGCGCGCAGCAGTTGACGCCCACCGCGATCACCTCGTCCGCGTCGGCGGCCAGGGCGAACGCCTCCTGAAGCGGCTGTCCCGCGCGCGTGCGGTCGCCGGAGACGGTGTAGGACAGCCAGGCCGGCACGCCGAGCCCGCGTACCGCCCGCAGCAGCGCTTCGGCCTCGTCCGTGTCCGGGACCGTCTCCAGCGCCAGTACGTCCGGGCCGGCCGCGGCCAGCACCTCCAGTCGGGTGCGGTGGAAGGCCTCCAGCTCGGCGACCGTGCGGCCGTATCGGCCCCGGTACTCGGAGCCGTCCGCGAGCATCGCACCGTACGGTCCCGCGGAGGCGGCCACCCACAGTGGCCGGCCGGCGCCCTTGGCGCGCGCCCGATCCGCCGCTTCCCGGGCCAGGTCCACGCTCAGGGCCAGAAGACCCGCCGCCTGCTCGCGGCCGATGCCCCGCCGTGCGAAGCCCTCGAACGTCGCCTGGTAGCTGGCCGTGATCGCCACGTCCGCGCCCGCCTCGAAGTACGCGAGGTGCGCCGCGGTGATCGCCTCCGGCCGCTCCGCGAGCAGCCGGGCCGACCACAGTTCGTCGCTCAGGTCGTGCCCGGCGGACTCCAGCTGGTTCGACATGCCGCCGTCGAGGACGAGGGTCCCGCCGGCCAGGGCGTCGGCGAGGGCGGGAGTGGTGTTGCCGGTCATGTCACGACGCTAGTCGATGCACGGGCGGCCGCCCCGGGGATGTCCAGCAGGTGGGCGTGCGGCCTGGCCGGTCAGGCGACCCGGATGCCCACGATGCAGGTGTCGTCGTCCGTGTCCGACTTGCTGTAGGTGAGCAGCCGGTCCAGCTGCTGGTCCAGCGTCGGGGGCACCGTACGCGCGGCGGTCAGCAGCTGGGCGAGCGACTCCTCCACGGACCTGTCACGGCGCTCGATCAGGCCGTCCGTGTACATCAGCAGGGTGTCGTCGACGGCGAGCTGGACCTCGTGCTCCGCGTACGCCGCCTCGGCCACGGCCCCGAGCAGCAGCCCCTTGACCAGGGGCAGCGTGGCCGCCTCGCTGCCGCGTACCAGGACGGGCGGCAGATGGCCCGCCCTGGCCCACCGCAGGGTGTGGCGGTCCGGGTCGTACAGGCCGCAGACCGCCGTGGCGGTGACGGCGCCGGTCAGATGGTGGGCCACCATGTTGAGCCAGGACAGCAACTGGCCGGGTCCCGCACCCGTCACGGCGAGTCCGCGCAGCGCGTTGCGCAGCACGACCATGCTGGTCGCCGCCTCGATGCCGTGTCCCGCCACGTCGCCCACGCTCACCAGCACCAGTCCGGACGGCAGGAGGACCGCGTCGTACCAGTCACCGCCGACCAGTTGCTCTGTCTCCGCGGGCCGGTAGCGCACCGCCACCTGGAGGCCGGGAGCCTCCAGCGGCGCCTGCTCCGGAGGCATGATGGCCTGCTGCAGCTGGAGGGTGAGCCGGTTGCGTTCGCTCGCCTGCTGCTCGGTGTGCGCGAGCTGGTCACGGGTGGCGGCGAGCGCGACCTCGGTCCAGTGCTGGGCGGAGATGTCCTGGTAGGCGCCGCGCACCACGAACAGGCGGCCGGCGGAGTCGAGTACGGGCTCGGCCACCACGCGCATATGACGGGTCACCCCGTCGGGACGCTGCAGCCGGAAGGCGGTGGACGCGGGCCGCCGCTGGTGGAGCAGGGTGCGCAGGAACCTGCCGATGGCGACGGCGTCGTCGGGGTGCGCGTGGGCGGGCAGGTCCTCCAGCGGCACCGGGGAGCCGGACGTGGGCTTGCCGTAGAGGCTGAAGAGCTGGCCGTTCCAGGTGATCTCGCCGGTGAGCAGGTTCTCCTCGAAACCGCCGATGCGGCCGAGGCGCTGGGCGTGCTGGAGCAGACTCGCGAGACGTGCCGTCTCGTCCTCGATGCGCCAGATGAGCAGGACGCTGCCGCCGTGCCGGCTGACGTTGATGTCGGCCACCGCCGCCAGCGGCACATCGTCCACCAGTGCGGTGAGCCGCATGCGGTGGGCGCGGAAGGGCTCGCCCGTGGCGTATACGCGCTCGACCCGGTCGAAGAGCTCGCACTCCCCGGCGGCCATCGGATAGGCCTCGAGCAGCAACGCACCGTTGACGACGCCGCGCGGCCGGCCCGCGGGGTCGAGGAACCTGCTGTTGACATGCTGGATCCGGAAGTCGACGAGCTCGCCGTCGGCGTCGAGGTGCGGCACCAGCACAAGGGCGGGGTCGTGCAGCCCGTCCGCCAGGTCCATCAGCTCCGCGACGTCGGGCAGGACGCGGGGTCTCGGTGTGTCGTCGGGGTGCTGGAGGGCGTAGGTCTCCAGGGTGTGGGCGCACAGCTCGGCCAGCGCCTCGACCTGACGCACTATCTGCGGGGGCTGCGGATCAAGCGGGAACGGCCAGGCGATCTCCAGCACGCCGTGGATCCGCCCGCCGGTGCCGGCCGGCAGGGCGACCCTGCCCCCGTCGGGGTGGTGGTGTTGGCCGATGGAGGGCATACCGGTCCGGGACAGGGAGCCGATCCACTGCCCTGCGCGCTCGGCGAGACCGCGACGCGCCACGGTCGTCACGCCCGGCGGCACGTACCGCCACCGTGCGGCCTCCGCCGAGGAGAAGCCGGCACTGCCGGCCAGCGTGAGCGAGCCGTCGGACCCCGCGGCCCAAATGGCGACGGCCACCGCACCGAGCGGAGTCAGGGCGTGCTCCAGCAGGGAGTCGGCGACGGCCTGTGTGTCGTGCGCGGCGAGCGCCCCGCTCTCGGCGGCCCGCAGCCGTACGGCGGAGGACTCGCCCGTCGGCCCGTCGCCCGCTTCGGATCCCTCTTCGTCGCGGGCCTCGGTGGCGACGGCCAGGAAGGCGGCGGCGACCTCCGACAGACGATCCCGCGAGGCCTGGTTGATGACGTCGACCGCGAATTCGAGGGGGGGCACACCCGCCTGTTCGGTCAACTCGGCGAGCTGCCGGGCCGCTTGTGCCGGTCCGCAGCGCAGCCGTTCGACCAGGATGCCCTTGGCGAGTTCGATCAGGGCCCGACCGTCCGCCTCGGCCTGCGCCGCCCGCACCTCGCGGCGCAGCCGCTCCACGGTCGCGGCGAGCCTGCCCACGGGAGTGGCCGACCGGTGCCCGTCCTCATCGACGACCCCGGCCCCGCCCACCCCGTCGGCACGTACCGACTCCGCGTCGACGGAGGCCACGGCGACGGACTCGACGCCGATCAGTGCGGTGCCCGTGGTGTATCCGGTCTCGGCCGGGGCGACGAGACCGGGCCATGTGCCTGGCGGGGCCGGCATGCCCGGATCGCCCTCGGCCGGGCCGAGGGCTTCCTGTTCCGTGTCTGCCGGGGCCAGGCCTCCTCGCCCGGTCGGCGCCCCGTGGTCGCCGCCCGCCTCGGTGGCCGCGGGTGCCTCGGAGCCCGCCGAGCCGGCCGTGGCCTGCTCGGTGTCCGCCGGGTGCGGCCCCGTCTGCTCGGGCGGTTGTTCGGGATTGGTCACGGTCGGCCCGTTCCTCGGCTCGGGCGTACGGGGACGCCACGCGGAGGGCGCCGGTCGGCGCCCGGTCGGCTGCTGCGCACGGCGGGTGTCCCCCTCAGACGCGCAGCCAGCGTCGGACACAGGCGATGAGGTCGTTCGTGTCGACGGGTTTGGTGACGTAGTCGTTCGCACCCGACGCGAGGCTCTTCTCCTGGTCGCCCGGCATCGCCTTCGCGGTCACGGCGATGATGGGCAGGTCCGCGTACTGGGGCATCTTGCGGATCTCGGAGGTGGCGGCGTAGCCGTCCATCTCCGGCATCATCACGTCCATCAGGACCACCGCGATGTCCGGGTGGGCGAGCAGCGTCTCGATGCCCTTGCGGCCGTTGTCCGCGTGCAGCACCTGGAAGCCGTGGAGCTCCAGGATCCCGCTGAGCGCGAAGAGGTTGCGCGCGTCGTCGTCGACGACGAGCACCGTACGGCCGAGGAACGCGTCGTCCACCGGCTGCGCGGCCGCGTGCTGCGGCTCGTCGGCGCGGACCAGGGACAGGACGTCTCCCGGCTCCTCGGCCGACAGATGCAGCGTGATGTGCTCGCGCAGCTCGTCCAGACTGGACAGGAAGTCCAGCGGCCGGCCCCCCGAACGGGAGCGCAGGTCGTGTTCCTGGGCCGGGTCCACCCGGTGCCCGCTGTGGACGAGCACGGGAACGCTGGCCAGCGCGGAGTCGCCCTGCATGGCCTCCAGGAACCGCGCGCCCTCGTCGTCCGGCATGCTGAGTTCCAGGACGACGCAGTGGCAGGGCTCGGCGGCCAGTGCGCTCGCCGCCTCCTGCGCGCCCACGACGGTGATGATGTCGATCGACCCGCGCGGGTCACCGCTTTCGCGATCGTGCGCTATGTCGGTGACCGCGCTCTCCGCGACCAGGGTCAGCAGACCGCGCGGGCGCTCCTCGACGACCAGCAGGCGGCGCCGCCGCTGCCCGGCCGCGCCCGCCGGGGCGTACTCCGCCCGCGGTACCGGCACCACCTCGGAGGGGACCGCGGACTCGGGCTGCTCGGCGGGCCGGCCGCCGCCGTCCACCTGCTCCTCGAAGTCGGCGCGCGCCACGGGTAGATACAGCGTGAACGTGCTGCCCTGACCGGGTGTGCTCTCGACCGTGACGGCACCGCCCAGCAGATGGGCGATCTCCCGGGTGATCGACAGGCCGAGGCCGGTGCCCCCGTACTTGCGGCTGGTCGTCCCGTCCGCCTGCTGGAACGCCCCGAAGATCGTCTCCAGCTGCTGCCGGGGGATGCCGATCCCGGTGTCCTTCACTCTGAACGCCACGATGGTGCTGCCGCGGTGGACGCCCGCGGGCACCTCCGGGTCGGCGGCCGGTTCGATGCGCAGCTCCACGCTTCCCTGCTCGGTGAACTTCACCGCGTTCGAGAGCAGGTTGCGCAGGATCTGCCGCAACCGGGAGTCGTCGGTGAGCAGGTCGGCCGGGGCGCCCGGCGCGGTGGTCACCGTGAACTCCAGGCTCTTCTGCGTGGTCATCGGCCGGAACGTCGCCTCGACGTACTCGAGCAGCTGCCGCAGCGAGACCCGCTCGGGGGAGACGTCCATCTTGCCGGCCTCGACCTTCGACAGGTCGAGGATGTCGTTGATCAGCTGCAGCAGGTCCGATCCGGCGGAGTGGATGATGCCCGCGTACTCGACCTGCTTCGGGGTGAGGTTGCGCGACGGGTTCTGCGCCAGCAGCTGCGCCAGGATCAGCAGGCTGTTGAGCGGGGTGCGCAGCTCGTGGCTCATGTTCGCCAGGAACTCGGACTTGTACTTGGAGGCCAGCGCCAGTTCCTGGGCGCGGGTCTCCAGTTCCTGCCTGGCCTGCTCGATCTGCAGGTTCTTGGCCTCGATGTCGCGGTTCTGCGAGGCCAGCAGGGACGCCTTCTCCTCGAGCTCGGCGTTGGAGCGCTGCAGTTCGTCCTGCTGGACCTGCAACTCCTCCGAGCGTGCCTGGAGTTCGGCGGTCAGCCGCTGGGACTCCTCCAGCAGCTCGTCGGTACGGGCGTTGGCCACGATGGTGTTGAGGTTGACGCCGATGCTCGGCATCAGCTGGCCCAGGAAGTCCTGGTGGATCTGGGTGAACCGGGTCACGGAGGCCAGTTCGATGACGCCGAGCACCTGGTCCTCGACCACGATCGGCAGCACCGTCAGGGCGGTCGGCACGACCTGGCCGAGCCCCGAGGAGATGGTCACGTAACCCGGCGGCAGCTCTTCCACGCTGATGGCGCGGTGGTTGCGCGCGGCCTGCCCGACCAGCGAGCGGCCCACCGGGATGCGGACGGGCCGTTCGGCGTCGTCGGGGTATCCGTAGGAGCCAACGAAGCGGAGTTCGGCCCCGCGGTCGGTCTCCTCCGCGAGATAGAAGGCGCCGTACTGGGCCGACACCAGGGGTGCCAGCTCGTCCATGATCAGCTCGGCGACGACGGGCAGTTCGCGGTGGCCCTGCATCAGGCCGGAGATCCGGGCGAGGTTGGTCTTCAGCCAGTCCTGCTCCTGGTTGGCCCGCGTGGTCTCGCGCAGGGACCCCACCATGGAGTTGATGTTGTCCTTGAGCTCGGCGACCTCGCCGGATGCTTCCACGGTGATCGAGCGGGTCAGGTCGCCCTCGGCGACGGCGCTCGCGACCTCGGCGATCGCGCGGACCTGCCGGGTGAGGTTCCCGGCCAGTTCGTTGACGTTCTCCGTCAGCCGCTTCCAGGTGCCCTCGACGCCCTCGACCTCGGCCTGTCCGCCGAGCCTGCCCTCACTGCCCACCTCGCGGGCGACGCGGGTGACCTCGGCGGCGAACGACGAGAGCTGGTCCACCATCGTGTTGATGGTGGTCTTGAGTTCGAGGATCTCGCCCCGGGCGTCGACGTCGATCTTCTTCGACAGGTCGCCGTTGGCCACCGCGGTCGTCACCAGCGCGATGTTGCGCACCTGGCCGGTGAGGTTGTTGGCCATCGAGTTGACGTTGTCGGTGAGGTCCTTCCACGTACCCGCCACGTTCGGCACGTGCGCCTGTCCGCCGAGCCGTCCCTCGGTGCCGACCTCGCGGGCCACGCGGGTGACCTCGTCGGCGAAGGCGGACAGCGTGTCGACCATCGTGTTGATGACGTCGGCGAGCGCGGCGACCTCGCCCTTGGCCTCGACCGTGATCTTCTGCGACAGGTCGCCGCGCGCCACGGCGGTGGCGACCTGGGCGATGGAGCGGACCTGCCCGGTCAGGTTCGACGCCATCACGTTGACGTTGTCCGTCAGGTCCTTCCAGGTGCCCGAGACGCCCCGGACGATGGCCTGCCCGCCGAGATTGCCCTCGGTGCCGACCTCGCGGGCGACGCGGGTGACCTCGTCGGCGAAGGCGGAGAGCTGGTCGACCATCGTGTTGATGGTGTTCTTGAGTTCGAGGATCTCGCCGCGGGCGTCGACGGTGATCTTCTGGGAGAGGTCGCCCTGGGCGACCGCGGTGGCCACCTGGGCGACGTTGCGGACCTGGGCGGTGAGGTTGCCCGCCATGAAGTTGACGGAGTCGGTCAGGTCGCGCCAGGTGCCCTTCACGCCCTTGACGTCCGCCTGTCCGCCGAGGCGTCCCTCGGTGCCGACCTCGCGGGCGACGCGGGTGACCTCGTCGGCGAAGGCGGAGAGCTGGTCGACCATCGTGTTGATGGTGTTCTTGAGTTCGAGGATCTCGCCGCGGGCGTCGACGGTGATCTTCTGGGAGAGGTCGCCCTGGGCGACCGCGGTCGTCACCTGGGCGACGTTGCGGACCTGGGCGGTGAGGTTGCCCGCCATGAAGTTGACGGAGTCGGTCAGGTCGCGCCAGACACCGCCGACGCCGGGCACCTGGGCCTGACCGCCGAGCCGGCCCTCGCTGCCGACCTCGCGGGCGACGCGGGTGACCTCGTCGGCGAAGGCGGAGAGCTGGTCGACCATCGTGTTGACGGTCTCCTTCAGCTGAAGGATCTCGCCGCGCGCCGGTACGTCGATCTTCTGTGACAGATCGCCCTTGGCCACCGCCGTGGCCACCTGGGCGATGTCACGGACCTGGGTGGTGAGATTGCCGGCCATGGCGTTGACCGAGTCGGTGAGATCGGCCCAGGTGCCCGAGACCCCCGGCACCTCCGCCTGACCGCCCAGGGTGCCTTCGGTGCCCACCTCGCGGGCAACACGTGTCACTTCCGAGGTGAAGACGGACAACTGGTCCACCATGCCGTTGAAGACGGTGGCGATGTCGCCGAGCAGGCCTTCGCCGTCGGACGGCAACCTCGTGCCGAAGTCGCCGTCCCGTACGGCGGTCAGCCCTGCCAGCAGCTGGCGTAGCTCCTGCTCACCCGGCGCCCGTTCCACGGTGTCGATCGTCTTGCTGCTCATCAGCACCCTCGTTCCGCTCCCCAAGAGCCCTCGCGCCGAGGACTCGGAACCGCGCCGGGTCCGCGAACGGCCCGCTCATCGCCCGTACATTTCCGCAGATCACGGATATGCCAGATGAGAAAATCGATCGCAGATTAGCTCAGTTGTCGTGTGACAACCAAAGCAGCTGGCAAAGATGCCGGCTCGCCGAGTCAGTATGGCCGCGAGGTGCATGCCCACGCGGAGTATGGGGTACACGGCCAGATTTCGCCCGGGGCCGCGCGTCACCCGTCCGGCCGACAGCGATGCGGCGACGGCCGCTGACCACCTCCCGCCGACCGGTCCTGCGCCGGGACCGGAGCCCCGCCGGACGCGCCGGCCGGCCATCTCCCGGACGAGAAGCGGCAGATGGCGCGTACGTTCTTCCCCGGGCGACGGGGTACGTGGGTCTGGTGCGCGAGGCGCCGGTGGCGCAAGATCTGATACCGGAGGGTGTTTCACGTTGACGGCGGCCCCTCCGGCGGAGGCCGTGCCTCCGGGCGTACGAGTCCGTCCACAGCCCCTGGGGCGTCCCGACCGGAACCGGGGCGTCCCAGGTTCGCGTCGCCCGCGACCGCCGCGACACTTCGGCGGGCACCGAACCAAGGGGCCCCTACGGTGGGGCACATGACCGAGTCCGCACCGCCCCGGCCCGCCGATGCCGGCACCGCCGTGATCGGCCACGTCCGCGCACTCGCGGCCCGCAGGCGGCCCTCGTACCCCGCCGTGGTGGGTGATCCGTCGTGACCGCCTTCGCCGATCTCCACCACGCCGACGAGCCGCTCCTGCTGCCCAATGCCTGGGACCACGCCTCCGCGGCCGTCCTCGCCGACGCGGGGTTCGGGGCGATCGGCACGACGAGCCTCGGCGTCGCGGCTGCCGCCGGACTGCCGGACGGGGCCGCGGCGACCCGCGAGGCGACCCTGCGGCTGGCACGCGGGCTGGGTACCGGCCACTTCCTCCTGTCCGTCGACGCCGAGGGCGGCTTCAGCGAGGACCCGGAGCAGGTGGCGGAGCTGGCTCGCGAGTTGCGCTCGGCCGGGGCCGTCGGCATCAACCTGGAGGACGGGCTCGGTCCCGCCGCGGTGCACGCCGCCAAGATCGCCGCCGTCAAGTCCGCCGTGCCCGACCTCTTCGTGAACGCCCGCACCGACACGTACTGGCTCGGCGACGGGGATCCGAGGGACACGCGCAGCCGCCTCGACGTGTACCGGCAGGCGGGGGCGGACGGCGTGTTCGTCCCGGGTCTCGCCGAACCGCAACACATCGCGGAACTGGTTCGGTACGTGGAGGTCCCGCTCAACATCCTGTACTCGCCCAGCGGACCGTCCCTTCCGCAGCTCGCCGACCTGGGCGTGCACAGGGTCAGCCTCGGGTCCCTCCTCTACCGCCAGGCCCTGGGCGCCGCGGTGGCAGCGGCGAGGACCGTCCGCTCCGGCCACCGGCCCGAAGGTACGGCCCCGTCGTACGGCGAGGTGCAGGCCCTGGTCCCGTCACGCCCGGAGGCCCGGGGCTGACGCCGTGGTCCCACGGGGCCAGTGCTCCAATGCCACATGCAGGGCGTCGACGGCCTTGTCCCAGGACGCCTGGATGTCACGGGGCGCACCGAAGCCGCCCGCGGCCTCCAGCGCGCAGTAGCCGTGGAAGGTGCTGCGCAGCAGGCGCACGGCATCCGTGAGGTCGGGTTCCTCGAGGCCGTAGGCGCGGAGCATGCCGTAGGTGATCTCGGCGGTGCGGCGCAGGGCGGGGGAGTCGGCGACGAGGGCCTGGTCGACACGGATCTGGGTGGCCGCGTACCTGCCCGGACGTTCCAGCGCGTAGGCCCGGTAGGCGTCGGCGAAGGCGGCCAGCGCCTGCTTGCCCGCGCGCCCGGCGACCGCCGCGGCGATCCGGTCGATCATCTCGCCACCGGCCAGCAGCGCCAGCCTGGTGCGCAGGTCCTGCAGGTTCCTGACGTGCGAGTAGAGGCTCGCGTCCTTCACCCCGAAGTGCCGCGCCAGTGCGGAGAGCGTGACCTGCTCGAATCCGACTTCGTCCGCGAGGTGGGCCGCCGCCTCGACGACCCGCTCGACCGTGAGCCCGGCACGGGGCATAGGTGTGGCTCCTTACCTAGCGTTCCCAGGCGGAAGCCTAGCCTCGGCCGAATACGGCTGGTCGCGTCGGGATGAGAACGGAAACGGGCGTTCGAGCGGTGGCTTCAGCGGCGGTAGCAGTACGAATCCGAGGAGGCGTCGCCGCCTTGCAGGCGCGTCTGGTGCACGCGCAAGCCGAGGAAGTCCGGGCCGTGCGGGAAGAAGCGGCTGTCGACCGAGAGCCCGCCGGGCGAGGTGTCGGCGTCGAGTTTGACCATCCACGGGTCGATGCCCGCGGGATAGAACTGCGCGTCCCAGGCGGAGTACAGGGAGTTCGTCAGGTACACGCGCCGCCCGTCGCGGCTGAGCTCGACCATCTGCGCGCCGCCGGTGAGCGGAACGTCCGGCTCGGCGGGATGCGGCTGCCGGCTGACGACGCCGCCCAGCCGCACGGACGAGGTCTGCCGCGGATGGAACGGATCGCTCACGTCGTACTGGAGCAGATCGCCGGTTCCCCACGCGGATACGTACAGCCACCGGTCGTCCACCGACAGGTCGATGTCGGTGATGCACGGGAGCACGGCGCCGAACGGCCGCAGCGCCGGGGGCAGGTCCTCCGTCTGCGCCGGCTCGGCAGGGACGGTGATCACCTTGTGGACCACGTAGTCCTCGCCCTCCCGGTTCCACAACCACACCGACGCCGACAGGTCCTCCACGTTGACCACGGTGTTCGCGAACCCCCACGTCGCCTCGGGGTCATGCGCGGGACGCAGCTCCAGCACCATCTGGTTCTCGTCCCCCAGATCGACGCGCTGCAGGTGCCGGCCGGAGTCCAGCTCCCAGAAGTGCAGCGAGTGGCCGTACCGGCGACCCAGCAGCAGTTCGGGGACAAGGCCGTCCTCGATCATCGAGGGAGTCCCCCACTCGCTGGTCACGGCGATGTTCTGGCGCAGATGCCACCAGACGTCGTAGGCGAACCACTGCGGTCCGCGGTCGCTCTCCCAGGCCCGCAGTACGTCGAAGCTCTCGTGGTCCAGCAGGGCGACGCCGCCGGGCCCGTCCGCACCGTCCGCGCCGCCCAGGCAGGACAGGAACACTCCGTCGGGGCCGCAGTGGAGGGTGTGCGCTCGGGAATATCCGGCCTTGGCCGCCAACTCCTCGGGCTCGACCACCTTGACCAGGCGGGGGCGGGCGGGATCAGGACCGGTGTCGAAGACGTGCAACCGGGAGGAGCGCAGGCCTGGGACGATGAGGTAGCGCCGCGCCGCGTGATGATGACCGGCGTGTGCCAGCGCGCTCGAGCAAGCGTTCCAGCCGAAGTGGTGCAGTTCGTTGCCCGGGTCGGGCAATGCGGCGTGGGAGGTCACGCGGCCGTATTCCGGGGATCCGGGGTCCGTGACGACGGTGAACAACGCGTCCGCGCGCTGTGCGGTCGGGTCGAAACCGACGACATAGGCGAGCGTCTCCGGGGGCGCGGCGATGGCGTCCGCCGGAGAGCGGTACAAGGTGGGATCCCTGTGCTCGTCGCGGTCCTGGGGCTGATCGGTCGTCGTCATGGCTGTTCCTTCTCCCGAACGGGAGCCTGGAACCCGGGGACCGTCGAGAGGCAGCCGGGCTCACCCGGCCGAGATCGATGTGCGGACGCCGGACATATGTCCCATAAGTCAGCGTTTCACAACCTCGAAGCACTGCCAAGCCGGGTCCGCGGCGTGCCCGAGGCTAGCCTGCGTAGTCCGCGCCGATGTGCCGGCAGAACTCGGCCCAGGCGGTGGGGGCGAGGGTGAGCCGCGCACCGGCGGTGTCCTTGGAGTCGCGGACGTGGACGGTGGTGGGGCAGAGGGCTACTTCTACGCAGTCGCCGTCCCCGCTGCTGCTGTAGCTGCTCTTGAACCAAGCCAGTTCGGTGCTGCTCATAGCACTCCTCGCATCCGTTCCAGCAGGCTCCTGGAGTCGCCTGGGGAAAGAGCCTGTGAGCGCAGTTTGGCATAGCGCATGTGAAGGACACTGATCGATTTCGGATCGCCGATGAACTGGCCGCTCCGCTGCCCTTCGCAGTAGCCGAACCATTCGTTTTCCGGGGTCTCCAGCAACTGGATGGGACCTGCAAGCCCAGCATGGGCGCCGAGCGCCATGGGAAGCAACTGCAGTTCCACGTTGCGAGGTTTCGTCACATCCAGGATGTGGTCGATCAGTTCACGAGTGATGTTCCGCCCGCCGGTCTCCCGTTGGACGACGTACTCCTCCACGATGAAACTGAACGCGGTGTTGGGCCTTTCGACGAGCAGACGTTGACGTTCCTCGCGGGCGGCGAGCTGAGCTTCGATCTGTGAGTCGGTGAGCACGGGCACCTGTTCGTCGAAGAGGGTGCGCGCATACGCCTCCGTCTGCAACAGGCCCGGCACCAACCGGCTTTCGAACGTGTAGAGGCTGATCGCCTGCTCCTCCAGTTCCGCCCACTGCCGGAACCAGGACGCCAGCCCCTTCTCCCGTCCCACGTGCTTGTACGCACCCTTCAGCGCGCCGAAGGCGTCCAGTACCTGTTCGGCCCGTTCGACGAGCACACGGGGTGGGAAGCGGCGTCCCTGTTCGATGGACGCGACCGTCGAGGGCTGGTACCGCACAAGCGGCGCGTACTCCTCCTGCGTGAGGCCCGCGCGCCTGCGGAATGCCTTGTGGACCGCGCCGAAGCCTTTCAGACTGTCGGACGCTTCCGGCTCGTTCGTGGTGCCGATGGTGCTGTCGGTCATGCCGGGAACCCCCGAATGCAGTGGTGCCAACCCCGCCAAGTCCCTTATGGTCACGCACCGTTACGCATACTGTCCACCGCGTGAACTCGTACGGGTCGCAGCGTACGAGTGCCGTACCTGGTTGGACACGGGTGATCTCGGGGACTTTTGGGTCATGTGCGCAGAACCACGACTCCATGAGCCCGTCACCGTACGTACGTTCACCCAGCTCTTCAGCAGTACACCGAGGGGTGCCCGGCTCGCGCGGCGGCTGGTCGCCCATCGCATGGACGTGTGGGGGTTCCCGTACGACGGGGACGCGGGCGAGATCGTGACCCTGGTCGTGGCCGAACTCGCGGCCAACGCCGTGCGGCACGGGCGTGTGCCCGGGCGGGACTTCCGTCTCCGGCTGGTCCTGCGCGACGGGGTCGTACGCGTCGAGGTGGCCGACGGGCGGACAGAACGGCTGCCCGTGCTGCGGGAGTCGCGCGGCGAGGAGGGCGGGTACGGTCTGATGCTCGTCTCCGCGGTCGCCGAGCGGTGGGGCGTGCAGCCACGGGTCGGCTGTGCGTACAAACTGGTCTGGGCGGAGGTGAGGGTCGCGTGAGCCCGAAAAACCCGTGGGGCGCGCCGGTCCGGTCGGCGTACGGTGGTGCGTCTTGATCGTTCGGCGGGACGGGGCCAGGGATGTCGGGTGACCCAGAGGTGCGGGCGAAACGGTCGGCGCAGGACAGGCGAGGGCCGGGGCGCAGCCGTGACTTCCGGATCTTCTGGGCCGCGCAGACCCTGTCGTTCCTCGGGGACTCCTTCGCCCTGATCGCGCTGCCCCTGCTGGTGCTGGAGGCCACGGGGTCCGTCGCCCGGATGGGGCTGCTGACCGCGGTCGGCGGGGCCGCGTCGGTGCTGGCGGGCGTCTTCGCCGGCGTGGTGGTGGACCGGGTGGACCGCAGGAAGCTGCTGATCGCCTGCGACCTGGTCAGGATGGTGCTGTACGCGCTGATTCCGCTGCTGTGGCTCGCCGGGCCGCGCATCTGGCTGCTGTACGCGGTGCTGCCCGTGTGCGAGGCCGTCGGCATGCTGTTCTCGGTCGGGTACGTCACCGTCGTACGCCAACTGGTCGACCCGGAGCGGATCACCGCCGCCAACGGCCGGCTGAACGCGACCGCCGCGGCGGCGGGGGTGGCCGGTCCGCTGGGCGCGGGCGTCGTGGCCGCATGGGCGGGTCCGGCCGCCGCGGTCGCGGTGGACGCGGCGAGTTTCGGGGTGTCGGCGCTGTGCCTCTGTTTCGTGCGGTTCGGGCGGGCCGTACCGCCCGAACCGGCGGCGGCCGGACGGCGGCTGTGGCGTGATCTGCTCGCCGGGGTGTCCTTCCTGCGCAGTCACCGGGTGCTGCGGGCCCTGACGGTGCTGCTGTCCCTGTTCAGCTTTCTGGAGCTGGGCCTGAACGACCTGCTCATCTACCACCTCAAGCACGACCTCGGACAGAGCGACGGCACCGTCGGCACCGTCCTCGCCGTCGGTGCGTTCGGCTCGATCACCGGGGCTCTGCTGGTCGCCCGGATCCGGCGCGGGCTCGGTTTCGGCCCCACCTGGATCGGCGCGGTCACCGTCTGCGGCTGTGCGATGGCCGGCATCGGCTGGGCGCGCGACGTGCCGGCCGTCGCCATCCTGACGGCGGCGTTCGTCGGCGGCGGCAGCATCGCGGGGACGTGCTCCATGTCCCTGCGCCAGCAGGTGACCCCCGAGCATCTGCTCGGCCGGGTCACCTCGGCGTTCTGGACCATCCACTACTCCGCGGCCCCGATCGGCGCGGCTGTGGTCACCTGGGCGGCCCAGCACCATGGCACGGCGCCGGTGGGCGCGGTGGCCGGCGCGGCGTGCGTGGGTATCGCGGCACTGGGCCTGTTCACCCCGGTGAGCGCTCGCCACCCGGAGGTGGCCGCCGAGGCCGCCTGAGGACCGGGTCGGCCGTCACTCGTTTCCCCGTACGCGACCCGGGCACCGGCCCTCCCGGTCTGGGCGAGCGCCCTGGTCGGCGACGGGAAGCCGGACGGCCAAGGCCACGAATCCCGCGGCTTACGACGGGCCCGGGGCCGGACGGCTGAAGCGCCGGCCGGCCGCGGACGCCCATGACCGTGCCGGTCAGCCGATCTCGGAGAAGACGAAGGAGAACTCGGTGGGCTCGGCCCGCAGGAAGTACTGCGGGAGTGGGCCCGGACCGCACGACTGCGAGCCGATGCCGTGCTGACCGTGGTCGAGGTTCACCCACACTGTGTCACCCGCGACGAGGTCGGTGAGGTGACGGGCGGCGTCCAGTTGTTCGCTGGTCCAGCGCCGGGCGCTGAACCAGAACTCCGGGTCGCCCTCGATCCTGAGGCCGCCGATCTCCGCCCAGCGGACGTCGGCACGGGCGCCGTTCTCCTGCGGCCGTACGTACGGCGTCTGCAGCCCGTCGACCGTGGACTCCCAACGGCCGAGCAGCGAGGCGGCCTTGGTGTCCGGGTACCCCTCGCCGGGGCCGCCGCCGAACCACCGCACACGGTCCGCCGAGCCGGCCAGCCCGAAACGGATCCCGAGCCGCGGCAGCGGCACCGTCCAGTCGCCCTCCGGGGCGACGGACACGGTCAGCCGCAGCCGGTCCCCGTCCGACGTCCAGCGGTACACCGTGGCGAAGCCCAGCTCCCGGGCGGCGGGCGCGACCCGGGTGCGCACGGTCAGCGCGTCGCCGCTTCGTTCCACCCCGTCCAGGCGGTGCCGCATACGGTGCAGACCGAGCTTGCGCCACAGCAGTCCGTTGCGGGTGTCGCTCTGCCACGCCGCGCCGTCGTCGTTGTCGGTGGGCGCCCGCCACACATCCAGGCGCAGACCGGTCACGTCCACCGCGCCGACGGACGTCAGCGCGCCCGTGCGGGCGTCGAAGGTGGCCGGGCCGAGGGTGATGCGGCCGTCGCCGGGGACCGGGCCCGCACTCTGGGCGACCCGTACCGCCGGGCGGGCGGTCACGGGGAACTGGCCCCAGGCCACCTCGTGGCCCTTCGGTCCCCATACGGTGCCGGACGCCAGCAGTGCCCGTACCGTCCACTGCGTCTCACCGGCACCGGTCTCGGGCGGCTCGGGGAGTTTCACGTCCGCCCACTCGCCCGGCGCGAGCGGGGGCACCGGCAGCGTGCCCGACTCGACCGTCTCCCCGTCGAGTTGATAGGACCATTCGAAGGTGAGAGCGGAGAGGTCGGCGAAGTCGTACGCGTTGCGGATCCGTACGGTCCCCTCCGGCCTCCATTCCTCGATCCGGACCGGTTCGACGACCTTCTTGTACTCGATCAGGCCCGGCGAGGGCCTGCGGTCCGGGAACAGCAGCCCGTCGCAGACGAAGTTCCCGTCGTGCAGCTCCTCACCGAAGTCACCCCCGTATGCGAAGCCGTACCGCTCGTCCTTGATGCCGTGGTCGATCCACTCCCAGATGAAACCGCCCTGGAGCCGGTCGTGGCTCTCGAAGAGCCGCTGGTAGTCGGCGATGCCGCCGGGGCCGTTGCCCATCGCGTGGCCGTACTCGCAGAGGATGAAGGGAAGTTCACGGCGCTTGAGGGTGCCGCCGTCCAGCCCTCGGCCGATCTTCTCCACCTCGCCGTGGTAGGCGTACATCCGCGAGTACATGTCCGTGTCACGGCAGTCGATGTCGCCCTCGTAGTGGACGAGCCGCGAGGAGTCCCGGCCGTGGATCCACTCGGCCATCGCCGTCAGGCCCCGGCCGGTGCCGGCCTCGTTGCCCAGGGACCAGACGACCACCGAGGGGTGGTTCTTGTCCCGTTCGACCATGCGGGCGGCGCGGTCCAGGAGCGCCGGGGTCCAGCGGTCGTCGTCAACCGGGTTGTCGCGCCAGGCCTGCTCGACGAAGCCGTGGGTCTCCAGGTCGCACTCGTCGATCACCCAGAGGCCGTATTCGTCGCACAGATCCAGGAAGGCGGGGTGCGGTGGGTAGTGCGAGGTGCGCACGGCGTTGACGTTGTGCCGCTTCATCAGCAGGACGTCCTCGCGCATGGTCTCCGGATCGAGGGCGCGGCCCTTCTCCGGGTGCCACTCGTGCCGGTTGACCCCCTTGAAGAGCACCGGCCTTCCGTTGACCTTGATCAGGCCGTCCCCCAGCACGACCGTGCGGAAACCGATCCGCAGCGGCACGCGTTCGCCCTCGGTGACCAGTTCGCCGTGGTACAGCTTCGGGGTCTCCGCGGTCCACGGCTCCACGGCGACGGTCACGGGTTCGCCGGTCGCGACGTCGATGCCGAGGGCGGGCACGGCGACCCGGCCGTCCACGTCCGAGTCGACCCTCAGCGTGCCCTCGCCGGACCGGTGGTCGTACGAGGCGTGCACGAAGAAGTCCAGGACGCAGCCCGCCGGGCGGTGCAGCAGCGTGACGTCGCGGAAGATGCCCGGCAGCCACCACTGGTCCTGGTCCTCCAGGTACGAGCCCGCGGACCACTGGTGGACGCGGACCGCGAGCACATTGCCGCTCGGCTTGAGCAGATGCCCGGCGGCGAACTCGTGCGGCAGCCGGGAGCCCCTGAACTCGCCGAGTTCCGTGCCGTTCAGCCACACGCGGGCACACGACTCGACGCCGTCGAAGCGCAGCACCGCCCCGCCGTCCGACGGCCAGTCGTCCGGCAGGTCGAAGACGCGGAGATGGTCACCGGTCGGGTTCTCGGTCGGCACCCGCGGCGGGTCGACCGGGAAGGGGTAGAGGTGGTTGGTGTAGATGGGGGATCCGAACGAGCCGTCGCCCTGGAGGACCCAGTGGCCGGGCACCGAGAGCTCCGCCCAGTCGGCCGCGTCGAATCCGGGAGCGGCGAACGAGTCGTCCTCGGCGTCGGCCGTGGCCGACAGCCGAAAGCGCCAGCTGCCGTTGAGCGAGAGGGATGTGGCGTCGGAGGACGCGTACCGGGCGCGCGGCGGCAGGGCACCGCTGCCCGGTGAGACGTCCTCTACGTAGTCGTTGACCGAGAGCGGCGAAGAAGCCGGGAGTCCGGGGGAGCTGCGGAAGGACATCGTTCTCCTGGTTCGTTGTGCGACGTCAGGAATGCCGAAGGTGACGGATCGCGAGCCACCAGGGAGGCGGCCCGCTGCGACCTCCGCACCCCCCTCACGAAGGCGATGCGGCAGGCCTCCTTGCGGGGGCGGTGCGGTCGGCGGACTGCGCTGTTCCTCTTCGGGATGTGCCGGCCGGCTGGAGCGCCCCTTCGAGGGCGAAGGTCGCGGCCCCGAGGCACACCGGGTCGGTGGGGATGGGGGACAGGACGATCTCGGTGGCGGCGAAGGGCCGGCGCAGCGCGCGCCGCTCGACGGCCGCGCGCACCTCGGTCAGCAGCTGTTCGCCGAGCGCGGCGGCGACCCAGCTGCTGAGCACGACCACCTCCGGATTGAGAAGGTTGACGAGGTCGGCGATCCCGGCGCCGAGGTAGCGGCCGGTGTCCTGGAGGACCTTGAGCGCGACCGGGTCCTCGGCGGCGGCCGCGCGGGCGAGCGCGTCGATCGTGGCGGTCTGGTCCTCGGGGTGCAGCAACGGGCTGCCCGGGCTGAGCTCCCGCAGGTTCAGCATGATGCCGGGCGCCCCGACGTAGGTCTCCACACAGCCGTGGTTGCCGCAGTGGCACAGCCGCCCGTCCAGCACCAGCGTGGTGTGTCCCCACTCGCCGGCGCTGTTGCTGACGCCGCGGTGCGGCCCGCCGCCCAGTGCGAGCCCGGCTCCGACGCCGGTGCCCAGATTGACGACCACGGCGTCCCCGCGTCCGCGGGCCGCCCCGAACCACAGCTCGGCGACCGCGCAGGCGCGCAGCGGACTGTCCATGTACAGGGGGTGGGAGATGTGTTCGGCGAGCAGGTCGAGCAGCGGAACGTCGTGCCAGTCCCAGTTGTGGGCGTACTCGCAGACCCCGCGGTCCCGGTCCACCTGGCCCGGCACGCTGACACCGACGCCGAGCACGCGGGACCCCTCCACCCGGGCCCGTTCGACCACCGAGCCGACCGCCGCCGCCACATGGCCGACGACCTGCTCGGGACGGCTCTCGCCGGGACGCATGTCCTCGTCCGCGCGGGCCAGCATGTTCAGGGCCAGGTCGAACAGCTCGACACGAACGTATGTCTCGGCGATGTCGACGCCGATCAGGGCGCCCTCGGAGGTGTTGACGGCGACCAGTCCGCGCGGCCGGCCGCCCGCCGAGTCCTCGAACCCGACCTCGGTCAGCATCCCGAGGTCGAGCAGTTCGCCGACGAGTGTGGCGACTGTGGCCAGACTGAGCCCGGTGGCTGCCGCCAGCTCCTGCCGGGAGGTGGGGGAACGGGCGATGATCTGACGCAGTACCTCGTAGCGGTTCGCGGTGCGGATGTCGCGCGAGGTGCGCTTGGCGGACACGTTCCTCGGTCTCTCCGGGCCCGGCGGGGGCCCAGTGCCCCGGCCGGCGCGAGCCTATGCCGGGGACGGCCTTTCTACAAGGGGTTAGGAAAGGGGCTGTACGAAGCGCCGGTCGCCACCGGCGCCGCCCTCACAGAAGCTCGAGGGCGCTGCGGACGAACGCGTTGCGGAACTTGCCCGCGGGGTCCAGCTCCACCGCCGACGCGGTGAAGTCGCCGAGCCGGGGGTAGCGCTCGCCGAGCACCCGGGCGGGCACGGTGAACACCTTGCCCCAGTGCGGCCGGGGCGCGAAGTCGTCCAGCGCCTGTTCGACCAGGCGCACCACGGGCAGGACGGCCGCCGTGTCCTTGATCCAGGTGAAGTGCACCGCCACGGTGTCCCGCCCGTAGGACGGACTCAGCCACTGCGTGTCGGCGGCGACCGTGCGCACCTCGCAGGTCTGGAGCACGGGGGCCACCGTGCCGCGGACGGCGTCGAGGGCGTGCAGCGCGTCGAGGGCGCAGGAGCGCGGCATCAGATACTCCGACTGCAGTTCGGCGCCGCTGCTCGGCATGAAGTCCGCCCGGAAGTGGGGCAGCCGCTCGTGCCAGGGGCCGGCCACGCCGAACTGCTGGGTGCAGTTGACCGCGGGCATGCCCGGCACGGGGTGCAGCGCCTCGGTGGCCGGTGCGGCCCACGGGAAGTCCGGCAGCGGCTGGTCGGTGCGCCGCTTCAGCCACACCTGCCGGAAGCCCGGCTCCCGCCAGTCGGTGAACAGGCTCACGCTGTACGCCGTTCCGGCGACCGTCTCGAAGTCCAGTCCTTGCAGGGGGAGCTCGGTGAACACGTGCTGCTCGACCTCGTAGTCCGGCTCCAGGCCGAGGGTGAGCGCGGTGACCACACCGAACGCGCCGAGCGAGGTCACGGCGCCGTCGAAGTGTCTCTCGCCCCGGGCGATGCGCACGGTGGAGCCGTCGGCCGTGACCAGCTCCACCTCGCGCACCGCCGAGGCGAGCGAGCCGTTGGCGATCCCCGAGCCATGGGTGCCGGTCGCGACCGAACCCGCGACCGAGATATGCGGCAGCGAGGCCATGTTGTGCAGTGCGAGCCCGTGCCGGTGCACCACGCGGGCGAGCTCGGCGTACCGGACGCCTCCGCCGACCCGCACGGTGTGGGCCGCGGTGTCGACCTCGACCTCCGACGGCAGATCGGCCAGCGAGAGCAGCACCCCGTCCACACCCGCCTCGGCGATGTCGTTGAACGAGTGCCCGCTGCCCAGGACCCGTACATGCGCGCTGTCCGCGACGAGGGACCGCAGCGCGTCGAGCGACCGCGGGCGGTGCAGCTCCTTCGCGGCGTAGGTGATGTTGCCCGCCCAGTTGGTCACGGTTCCGGTCATCCCGTCGTCCCTCCCCGTGGCCCGCGGCCACGCACATGCAGTCACCTGGAACCTACATCGACCACCTATGAGGCGCCGCCGCCCGCTCCCGGACATCGCCGTTCCGGCGCACATCGCACGCCACGAGGGGACCCGGCACCGCCGGCGGACGGGCGGGGGCATACCGTGAGTAGTCGAACGCCTGAGCCGGGAGGAGACACGGGATGGGCAGCCGCACCGCACTGGTCGAGGATCTGATGGAGCGATTCCCGCACGTTCCGCGGGAAGCCGTCTTCAAAGAAGATCTGCTCCGCGGGGGTGTGGCCTTCGACGCGTCCGCCCTGTCCGACAACGAGGACGGCGAGGTCAAGCCGAAGTCCTACTTCATCTTCTCCTTCGACCACGGCACCCTGCCCGAGCTGGGCGAGGCGGCGCTGCGGCGCCCACCCGAGGAGATCATCCTCACCGGCGGCCCGTACGACCTGCGCCGGACCGTGGTGTCCGTACGGGTCAATCCGACCTCGCCGTACCGCGTGGCCGCGGACGAGGACGGGCTGCTCGGGCTCTACCTCGACGGGCACAGGATCGCGGACGTGGGCGTGCCGCCCATGCCCGAGTACTACCGGCACACCCTCTCCAACGGGAAGTCCGTGATGGAGGTGGCCCCCACCATCCAGTGGGGCTACCTGATCTACCTCACCGTCTTCCGCGTCTGCCAGTACTTCGGCGCCAAGGAGGAGTGCCAGTACTGCGACATCAATCACAACTGGCGGCAGCACAAGGCGGCCGGGCGGCCCTACACCGGTGTCAAGGACGTCGAGGAGGTCCTCGAGGCGCTGGAGATCATCGACCGGTACGACACCCAGAAGGCCTCCACCGCCTACACGCTCACCGGCGGCGCGATCACCAAGACGGTCGCCGGCCGTGACGAGGCCGACTTCTACGGGCACTACGCCAAGGCCATCGAGGAGCGCTTCCCGGGCCGCTGGATCGGCAAGGTCGTCGCACAGGCGCTGCCGAAGGACGACGTACAGCGCTTCAAGGACTACGGCGTGCAGATCTACCACCCCAACTTCGAGGTGTGGGACCGGCGCCTGTTCGAGCTGTACTGCCCCGGCAAGGAGCGCTACGTCGGCCGTGACGAATGGCACCGGCGCATCCTCGACTCGGCCGAGATCTTCGGCGCGCGCAACGTCATCCCCAATTTCGTCGCGGGCGTCGAGATGGCCGAGCCCTTCGGCTTCACCACGGTCGACGAGGCGATCGCCTCCACCACGGAGGGCCTGCGCTTCTTCATGTCGCACGGCATCACCCCGCGCTTCACCACGTGGTGCCCGGAGCCGACCACCCCCCTCGGCAAGGCCAACCCCCAGGGCGCTCCGCTGGAGTACCACATCCGGCTGCTCGAGGCCTACCGGGCCACGATGGACGACTTCGGGCTCTCCTCGCCCCCCGGCTACGGCCCGCCCGGACCCGGCCGCGCGGTGTTCTCCGTCAGCTCCTTCATGGACAGCCTGCCGGCGCACGAGGAGGCCGAGGAGCCGTCCCGCGCGTAACGATGGCATCACGTGCCCCGGTGCGCTGAGTCGAAGCGGGGCGCGATCCGTACAACTCAACAGTGCGCGACGGCGGCTGCGGCAAGTGAATACGCCGCTTGTCAGTTGTGTGAGAAGCGTGAAAGGCTCTGGGCCAGTCGTGAGATCATCCTCAACTCCCATGGTCCCCAGGCGAGTTGACTCTGCCTGTGGAAGCAGTTGATGCAGGAGCCTTCCATGCCCGAGCTGCCCACCCCCCAGGACGCCGCCGAGGCCGCGCTGTTCTCGGAGTGCTGGGACGCGGTGCTGTCGTACGCCGACCTGTGCACGTCCGGTACGACGGCCGGCAGGCAACTGGCCACCGAGGCGTTCACCCAGGGCATCCAGGAGGCCCGTGCCGCCGCGGCCCGGGCGAGGGCCGCCGGACGCCGCACCCCGCGGCTGCCCGGGATCCCCCTGCTGCTCACGGCGGTGCGCAGTACCGCGGCCGCATGGGAGGCGGAGGGCAAGGGACATCTACTCGACCCCGAGCTGCGGCTGTGGCTCAACTCCGGCAAGGCCGCGCGGTATACCGGCCCACCCCTGCAGCGTCCTTTGGCCCTGCGCGGGCTCAAGGACATGCAGGAGGCGGACGCCGCGCTGCTGTGGCTGGCGGAGGTGGAGGCGCTGCCGCTGCCCGACGTGGCCCGCCGGCTCGGCATCGACCCGGCGGCCGTGGCCACCGAACTGGCCCAGGTACGGGCGCTGTTCAGGGACCGCTGCCAGCGCAACCACCTCGACACCCCCATGGACGCCGACTGCCGCAGGTACGCGCGGCTCCTCGACGCGGTCACCCGCACGTCGGCCCCTGAGACGCCCGAGGATCTCTCGCGTCACCTCGCCACCTGCGTGGAGTGCGCGGAGGCGGCCGCCTGTCTGCGGCTGCACGGCGGAGGAACGCCCGCCGCGCTGGCGAGCGGCGTGATCGGCTGGGGCGGCCTCGCGTATCTGGAGCGGCGGCGCCGGGCGGCGGAAGCCGGGCTGACCGGCGGGCGCACGGACGCGGGCGCGGACCGGGGCATCGCCGTCGGCGCCGTGACGCGGCCCCGGATCGGCCGCGCGGGCCTCCTGACCACCGCCGTCGTCGTGTCCGCGCTGGCGCTGACGGTCTCGCTCATGCAACTCGGCGACTCCGGCGGGCCGACGGCCGAGGGCGACACGGCCGACAGCCAGGCCGTGGCCGAACCGGCACCGCCCCTCCCGTCCGTCGGCTCCGTCCCCGACAGCAGCACGAGTGGCACCTCCCCGACCGCGCACCCAGGCGGCTCGGCCACCGGCACCAAGAGCGGGGACTACGACACCGAACCGCAGGGCACGTCGACGAGTCCGGTGAAGGACACGCCGACCGCGTCCACGCCTGCCCGGCGGACGCCGTCGCCCTGCCGGGTGAAGTACCACCTGGACGACGAGTGGCATACCGGGTTCCAGGTCGCGATCACGGTCACCTCGACCACGGCGCTCGACGACTGGAACATCACCTGGACGTTCGACGACGGCCAGCACATCACCCAGATGTGGGACGGCATCTTCACCCAGGCGGGGTCCGAGGTCACCGTGAAGGCCGCCGACTACAACAAGAAGGTCGCCGCGAACGGCACCTTCGCGTTCGGTTTCCTCGCCTCGAAGCACGGCGGCAACGCCGTGCCGCACGACTTCATGGTGAACGGGGTCGGTTGCTCGACGGTGGGCTGAGACGACCCGAGCCCATCACGTCGGCGAGCCGCAGCCGGGACCGCTCGTGCCCGGTGGCCACGCGTCCGCTCCACCCGCCCCAGGGCCCAACCCCTGTGCCCACGAACGGCACCGTCCGCACACGTGCCCGAGGTTCGTGGTCACGGCCTCATTCCCTGCGGCCCGTGACGTGCCGCAGGGCTCGAAATAAATCGGTGGCGGCCCTGAATGCGGCGCTTCTATGGTGGGGGCGCTTCTCGTGGTGGCAGTGGGCTGCCGCGGCCCGCCGAGTGAAGAACCGGAGGTGTGACCCATGGCTGTCTCTGTGATGGGCGCTGCCCGCAACCAGGAATTCGTCCGATCCACCTCCGCGGTCTCCGGCTGATCCTTCCCACCTCTTCCGCGCCTGCGGGCGCGCGCCGGGGGCCACCTTTGTGAAGGGCTCCCCCTTGAAGCTGTCCTCTCTTTCGTCTTCCTCGGCTGCGCCGCACCCTCTCGCTCCCTACGGCTGGGACGGGGACTGGGAGACGCAGTTCGCTCCCTACGCCGAGCAGGGCCTCCTGCCCGGACGTGTCGTACGGGTCGACCGCGGCCAGTGCGACGTGGTCACCGCCGGCGGGGTGCTGCGCGCCGACACCGCCTTCGTCACCCCGCACGACCCCCTGCGGGTGGTGTGCACCGGCGACTGGGTCGCCGTCGAACCCGGGGGCACCCCCCGGTATGTCAGGGCGTATCTGCCGCGCCGCACCGCCTTTGTGCGCTCCACCTCCTCCAAGCGGTCCGAGGGGCAGATCCTCGCCGCCAACGTCGACCACGCGGTCGTCGCCGTCTCGCTCGCCGCCGAACTGGACCTCGCACGCGTCGAACGCTTCCTGGCCCTGGCCTGGGAATCCGGAGCCCAGCCGCTCGTGGTGCTGACCAAGGCCGACGTCGTGCCGCACGCGACGACACTCGGGCACCTCGTCCAGGACGTGGAGGCGGTAGCGCCCGGCGTGCCGGTGCTGCCGGTCAGCGCGCAGCGCGGGGACGGGCTCGACGTACTCGAGGCTGTCCTCTCCGGCGGCACGTCCGTACTGCTCGGACAGTCCGGAGCGGGCAAGTCCACGCTCGCGAACGTGCTGCTCGGTGAGGAGGTCATGGACGTGCAGGCCACCCGGGACATGGACGGAAAGGGCCGGCACACCACGACCACGCGCAACCTCCTCGTGCTGCCGGGCGGCGGAGTCCTCATCGACACGCCGGGGCTGCGCGGAGTGGGGCTCTGGGACGCCGAGAGCGGTGTGAGCCAGGTGTTCTCCGAGATCGAGGAACTGGCCGCGGAGTGCCGGTTCCACGACTGCGCGCACCTGGCGGAGCCGGAGTGCGCCGTGCGCCACGCGGTGGAGTCCGGGGAGCTGTCCGAGCGGCGGCTGGAGAGCTACCGGAAGCTGCTGCGCGAGAACGAGTGGATCGTCGCCAAGACCGACGCGCGGGTACGGGCGGAGCGGCGCCAGGAGTGGAAACGGAAGGGGGCGGAGGGCCGGGCGGCGATGGAGGCCAAGCGGGGGAGGTCGCGGTAGCCGCGACGGCACGCCGCGGGCCGTCGTGCCCGCGGCGTGCCGCGGCCGGACGCCATGTCCGAAACCCGCCGGAACAGTGCCGCGCCACGGCGCACACTGGACGACATGACCGAGGAAGACACCAGGTACGAGGCGGTGCGCAGCCGGGACGCCCGGTTCGACGGCGAGTTCTTCTTCGCCGTCGCCACGACCGGGATCTACTGCCGGCCCAGCTGCCCCGCCGTGACGCCCAAGCGTCGCAACGTGCGGTTCTATCCGACGGCCGCCACCGCGCAGAGCGCCGGGTTCCGCGCCTGCCGGCGGTGCCGTCCGGACGCCGTGCCCGGCTCCGCCGAGTGGAACGTGCGCGCGGACGTCGCGGGGCGGGCCATGCGCCTGATCAAGGACGGCGTGGTCGACCGCGAAGGTGTCGCCGGGCTCGCCCTGCGCCTCGGCTACAGCGCTCGTCAGGTGCAACGGCAGCTGACCGCCGAGGTCGGAGCCGGACCCATCGCGCTCGCCCGGGCCCAGCGGGCCCACAGCGCCCGCCTGCTGCTGCAGACCACCGAGCTGCCGGTCACGGAGATCGCCTTCGCGGCCGGGTTCGCCAGCGTGCGCCAGTTCAACGACACGATCAAGGCGGTGTACGCGGCCACTCCGCGCGAGCTGCGCGCCACGGCGCCCCGGGACGCAGGGGCCGCCGGCCGCGAGGCCGAGGCGTCGGCGGGGATCGCGTTGCGCCTCGCGTACCGCGGCCCGTACCAGTCCGCGGCGGTCTTCGACCTGCTCGCCGCCGAAGCGGTGCCGGGCATCGAGGAGGTGTCGGGCCGGGCCGGGCGCCGGATCTACCGGCGTACGCTCCGGCTGCCGTACGGCACCGCCGTCGTCGCCGTCGGCGAGCATCCGGGCCGCCCGGCGTCCCGGACGGACGGGGACGGTCACCCCGGCGGCTGGCTCGACGCCCGGATCCATCTCACCGACCCCCGCGACCTCACCACCGCGGTCCAGCGGGTGCGGCGGCTGTTCGACCTCGACGCGGACCCGTACGCCGTCGACGAGCGTCTCGCCGCCGATCCCGCCCTCGCCCCGCTGGTCGCCGCCCGTCCAGGACTGCGCTCACCGGGTGCGGCAGACCCGGAGGAGTTCGCCGTGCGCGCGCTCGTCGGCCGGAGCCAGGCCGGGGAACTCGTCCAGCGGTACGGGAAGACGCTCGACGCGCCGCACGGCACCCTGACCCACACCTTCCCGGACCCCGCGGTGCTCGCCGGGGCCGGGCTGCACGGCACACCGGCCGCGCTCGCCACCGCGCTCGCCGACGGCACCCTCCGCCTCGACGCGGGCGCCGACCGCGACGACGCCCACGAGGCACTGCTCGCGCTGCCGGGCATGGATCCGCATACTGCCGTGATCATCCGCACCCGCGCCCTCGGCGACCCCGACGTGGCACCGCCGGACGAGACCGTCCCGGACGCCTGGCGCCCCTGGCGGTCGTACGCCCTCAGGCACCTGCGGACGGCGAGCGGGTCCGAGCCGTCCCTCGCTCCGTGAGGGATCCCGTGAGGTGACGATCGCCCCGGCGAGGTTCAGGCCTGCTCGCCCTCCAGGCCCCAGCTGTGGATCCGCCGCGGACGGATCCGGATCACCTCGTCGCTGAAGTGCGGCCCCAGATCGTGCGGACCGGTGAGGAGTTCCGCCTCGCCTCGGACGTCCACGCCGCGCACCCGCCACGGGCGTGTGCTCACGATGTCGTCGACGACCAGCGCCACCTTGGGGTTCTTCTCCAGGTTCCGCCACTTCTTGGTGGCGCCCATCGCATGGCCGCCGATCAGGATGGTCCCGTCCTCCTGGAGGAAGAAGCCGACCGGGTTGGCCTGAGGCTGTCCGTGCGGATCGACGGTGGCCAGCCGCCCGAGTCGCTGGGAGCGCAGATACGCGCGTTCGGCATCACTGAATTCACCCATGCCGACAGCCAAGCACCCCCGGCCCCCGGCCCGCATCGGAATCCGGTCCGAGCCGGCCCCCGGTCCATCGGCCTAGGCCGTCGGCGCCAGCCGCTCCCGCAGCTCCCCGACGTCGACCGGAAACCACGTCCGCCGCCCGCGGTTGCACTCCCCCACGAAGTCCCGCAGCGCCGAACTGGACTCCGTATGACGGGAGATGTCCCCGACCACCGCCATGTCCAAACGGTAGTTCATCGGGTTCCTCCGAGGATACCCCGGCCTTCGGGCCGGGGAGGGATCGGGCTCGTGCGGAGCAGGGCAGGGATAGGCGGATCGCCGTCGGGGCGATCCGGTGTCCACCCCGCACGGCGGTGATGTCGCCCACGATGATCGAGAACTCTCAACTGTCAGTCCTCCCGGGTAGGTTCGGAAGTATGACGACTGCAGCGACCGCGAAGGACGCCGGGCATGCCCGGTACACCTTCCGTGTGCGCCTGTCGAATACGGCCAGGCGCCGGCTCGAAGCCGAGTGGGATCGCTGCCGCTGGGTCTGGAACGAATGCGTGGCCAAGTCCAAACAGGTCCACGTGCAGAGCAAAGCGGGCGGCGAGAAGCTGACGTGTGGTCCGGCGCAACTCGACAAGATGCTGACCGAGGCCCGCAGGGGGATGCCGTGGCTGGCTGAGGGCGCGAGCGTGCCTCAGCAGCAGGTGATACGCGACTTCGCCAAGGCCCGCGCCAAGGCCCTCAAAGACATCAAGGACCGGGTTGCGACGCATCGCCGGGCGGGGATGCCCCGGTGGAAGAAGAAGCGGGAGGCGCGGCCGAGCCTGAACTACACCCGGCGCGGCTTCCGGGTTGATGACGGTCGTCTCCGCCTTGCGGGCGGGATCGTGGTGAGCGTGGTGTGGTCGCGGGAGCTTCCGGTCGACCCGTCGAGCGTGCGCGTGTACCAGGACAGCCTCGGACACTGGTACGTGTCCTTCGTCGCCCCCGCGCAGTGCGAACCGCTCGCCCCCACGGGGCGCGTGCTCGGGGTGGACTGGGGTGTGAAGGAGACCGCTACCACCACGGATGACGCCTACGACCTCCCGCATGGCGAGTACGGCAAGCGGGCCGCGCAGCGGCTCGCGAGGTACCAGCGGATGATGGCCCGGCGGCGCCGGCCGAAGGGACAGCCCGCATCCGCCGGCTATCGGCAGGCGCAGGCCCAGGCAGCGAAGCTGCACAAGAAGATCGCGAGGCAGCGGGAGGACACCGGCCGCAAGTGGGCCAAGTCCGTGATGCGCGGTCATGACGGGGTTGCGGTGGAGGACTTCCGGCCGAGGTTCCTGGCGAAGACCACGATGGCCCGCAAGGCGGCCGATGCCGCCATCGCAGCGACCAAGCGTGCCCTGGTCGAGATGGGCCGCAAACACGCGCGAGACGTCCGTCTGGTGCATCCGGCGCACACCACGATGGACTGTGCGCGGTGCGGAGCGAGAACCAAGCACGCACTCCCTCTCTCGATGAGAACGTATACCTGCACCGTGTGCGCAGCCGTGTCCCCCAGGGACAAGAACTCCGCCCGCGTGATGCTGGTCCGGGCAGGTTGGAACCCGGACGGTGCTGAGGGCGTAAGACCGCCGGGGCCGCTGGCCCAGGCGGCAGCCTGAGCCGTACATCCCCGCTCAGCCCTGGAGGGTGG
Organism: Streptomyces sp. NPDC001156; assembly: GCF_053598275.1. Lineage (NCBI taxonomy): Bacteria > Bacillati > Actinomycetota > Actinomycetes > Kitasatosporales > Streptomycetaceae > Streptomyces > Streptomyces sp. NPDC001156. The sequence continues at coordinate 151,962 of NZ_JBSFJX010000002.1, forward strand.
AGAATCCCCCTTCAGGCAGGGGAGCCTTCAAGAACTTCTGGACGATGTCACCGGCGACCCGAGTGCGCAGCCGGAAGAATCCCTCGCCGAACCGGTCGGCGGGGATGACCACCCACTGGGTGCCCTGGTACATGGTGTCGCCGATGAGATCCAGCACGTCGCGCTCGGCGGCGATCTCCTCGCCCTCGGCGGCGCACACCAGTACGGGGACGTCATGGATCCGCTGCAGGGTGCTCATGGCGGCCGACCTTGGTTCCGGGGGCGGACGCGGGCGACCGAATTGTTCTGTGGGCGGTCCGTACGCCCGACCGTGTGACGATGCGTTACCTCGCCGGTGGGTCCTGGGAAGTCTTCGAACGCTTCCCGGCCCCGCGTCCCGGGGCCACCGGTGAAAGGAGGGCGCATCCATATGATCCGGTTGGCCCGCGCAAGGGGAACACGGCGTCGCTGCCTCGCCGTCCTGGCTCTCTCCCTGCTGTCGACCGCGGTCGCCGCCCCGGGTGCGTTCGGCGGGACCGAGACGGCTCCCCGGTGGACCGGTACCTGGGAGGCCGCCCCCTCAGGAACCGCCTCCGCCCTGCCCGGCGTCTCGATCCGCAACGTCGTGCACACCAGCGTCGGCGGCAGCGCCGCCCGCATCCGCGTCTCCAACCGCCTCGGCAGCGCCCCGCTCCGACTCGACGCCGTCACGGTGGCGTTGCGGCGGGGGATCGGTGCCGAGGCCGTCCCGGGCTCCGTGCGCATCGCGACCTTCTCCGGCGCGCCCTCCGTCACCGTGCCCGTGGGGGAGGACCGTGTCACCGACGCCGTTCCCCTGCGCGTCCCGGCCGACGCAGACCTGCTCATCACCGTGCACACGTCCGCCGACTGCGGCCCGGCCACCTACCACCGCACCGCGATGCAGACCAACTACCTGGCCAGGAACGGCAACCGGGCCGCCGACACCAGCGGAGCCGCATACACCACCACGGTCTCCCACTGGTACTACGTGACCGGTGTGGACGTCCTGCGTCCCGCGCTCGCCGGCAGTGTGGTGGCCCTCGGCGACTCCCTCACGGATGGCACCGGCACCTCTCAGGGGACCAACCACCGCTGGCCCGACCTTCTCTCCGAGCGGCTGCGCGCGCTCCCGGCGATCCGCAGACCCGGCGTCCTGAACGCCGGGATCGCCGGCAACCGCCTCCTGCTGGACGGCGTCGGCCCGAGCGCCCTGGCCCGCCTGGACGCCGACGTCCTCACCCGCACCGGAGCCCGCACCGTGATCGTGCTGGAGGGTGTCAACGACCTCAAGGACACACCGGGTCAGACCGATCCGGCCGCCTTCGTACGGGCGTACCGGCAGATCGTGACCCGTGCGCACGCCTACGGCCTGCGCGTCATCGGGGCCACCCTCACACCGTTCGGCGGCCACCAGCGTTGGACCCCGGCACGCGAGCGCCTGCGCCATGAGATCAACGCCCTCATCCGCGGCGGCATCTTCGACGGGATCGCGGACTTCGACAGGGCCGTACGGGACCCCGCCCGCCCGGATCGCATCCTGCCGGACTACGACCCGGGCGACCATCTGCACTTCAACGACGCGGGCGCGATGGCGCTCGCGGATGCGATCGACGCGGCGGCCCTCGAGCGGTGACGGGTGGTCAGCGGGCACATGCCGACCGGGAGCCGCCCCATCCAAGGGAGCGAAGTCGCAGAGCCGGGAGAGATTCGAGGGGCTGGCCCGTGAATCGCTCCGCAGTCCAGGCTCAGTCCCGGGCCACCCAGCCCCGCTCGTACGCGTGCCAGCCGAGCTGCAGCCGGGTCGTCACGCCGGTCAGCTCCATCAGCCGTTTCACCCGGCGCTGCACCGTGCGCAGGCCCAGGTCGAGCTGCTTGGCGACGCTCGCGTCCGTCAGCCCGGCGAGCAGCAGGGACAGCACCTGGAGGTCGGTGCCGTCGGGGCCGTCCAGCGGCTGCTCGGTGACGCCGGACGCCCCGAGCCGCAGCGGCAGCGCGTCCCGCCACACCGACTCGAACAGGCCGGACAGCAGCTCCAGCAGTCCGCTCGCGTGCACGACGAGAGCGGCGGGTTCCGCGGTGTGCGTGGTGAGCGGCACCATGGCGAGCGATCGGTCGGCGACCACCAGCTTGGTCGGCACCTTGTCGACGACCCGCACCTGTTCGTCGCGGCCGAGCGCGGAGGTCAGCTCGGTGATGCCGTCGGGCCGGTCGAGCACCGCCCGTTCGACCACCACCCGGTAGTGCACTCCGCGCTGCGCCGCCTGCTCCTCCGCGTCGTTCTCCATGCCCGACACGGCGACCGGGGTGCCGGTGACCAGGGCGCACACCTCCTCGGTCGCGGCGAGCTGAAGCTGCAGGAAGCGCCGGCCGACCCCGGCCGCGCCGATCACCACCTCGACCAGGTCGTGCACGGCGGGCTCCGCGGCCGCCGCCCGGTACTCCTCGGCGAGCAGTGCGGCCGCCAGTTCGGCCTTCTCCAGTTCGTGGCGCTGCTGGGTGAGCAGCGCGCCCAGCGCCACTCCGGGGGGCGCCGCGACCCAGCGGCCGGCCCGGGCCGACGACTGGGCCGCGAGTCCGTGCCCTTCGAGCCGGCGCAGGGCGCGCTCGGTGTCCTGCTCGCCGAGGGTCAGCCGCCGCGCCAGATCGGGCACGTCGGCGGCGCCCACGGACACCAGCGCCCGGTACGCCGACTCGTGCGTCTCGTCCAGGCCTATCACTGCCAGCATTAGCCGGTCGTCCCTCCCCGAGTAGAAGCCGCACGGTACGGCGCTGTGGCGGAAATCGGCCACGGCATAAACCCGCCTCGGGACATCATCGCCTTACCCCCTGTCCGTCTGCCAAGGTGACGCCATCGCGGTGTCGACCACTGACCGCTGTACCCGCTCACGGCGCGTTCAGCCTGCGCGGATGCCGTCTGGGGTCCTTCGGAGGGACGTACCGGAGGGCCTGATGCCGGTCGTCGCACGTGCCGGTCCGGTGTGCTTGGCCGGCCGGCACTTCGGGACGGCGGTTCACACCTGGCCTCACCTGGCTGAAGGCCAGTGGCCGCACGAACGTGGCGGGGTGCCGGAGGCGTGCCGGGCTCTGTCACCGCGGTGCCGCCGGACGGTTCCCCTGTGGGGGGTGGGATCGTCCGGCGGTCCGCCTCCCGGTGGCCGGTTTCGGACCGCAGTTCGAGGTGTCGTCCGACGTGGGGATCGCAGACCGGTCGCCTGGCCGGATTTTCCTGATGCGCCGTTTATTCGCGCCCCTCGCGGTGGACAATCGGGGGCATGAGTCAGCAGGGGGAGAGCCCCATCGAGAACGCGGACGACTGGTGGGGGCAGTTGTACGACGACGCCACCGGGGACACGGGACCGGCCTCCGCGGCGGACAGCCTTGACGACCGTTTCGCCTCCGCTGTGGGGACGGTGGCAGACCGCGGCACCGGGGCCGGGGCCGAGGAGCCGCTCCCGCCGGCGGGCGCCGGCACCTCACCGCCCGGGAACGGGACGGCCATCCCGGCCCTACCCCGCGCGGATACCTCCGCACCGCCCGCCGGGCCCACCGGCTCCTCCCGGCTCGTGGCTCCGCTCGATTGGGGTGACCCTTCCGCCCGCGGCCTGGCGCCGTGGGAACCGCCGTCCGCCAGGTCGCCGGGCCGCCTGACCTTCCCCTCCCCGTCCAGGCCCGCTGCCCTTGAGGCCGGCCCCGCCCGCGCCCTCGGCGACGGTGACGTTCCGGCCGCCGCCGCGTATGCGGAGGTCCGGCCCGCCCGAACCGGGACAGTGCCTCCTGTCGACTACGTGGGCTCCGGGCCGCCCACCTACGACCCCGAGCCCACCGCCCTCCCGCTCGCCGATCCGGACGATCTCGGCGACCTCGTCGCCGACACCGTGCTGGACGGGGCGCGCTACGGGGCCTGCACGCTGCGTGCGGTCTCGGTGCGCGGGGACTCGGCGCGCTACCGGGGCGAGCCGCGCCGGGACGCCCTGCTCACCGCCCGCTTCGGCACCGGCGACCAGGCGCTCGTCCTCGTCGCCATGGCGACCGGCGCGCGGGCCGCGCCCGGTGCGCACCTGGCCGCGGCAGAGGTGTGCCACTGGATCGGGCGTGCCGTCGGGCGCAGTCACCTCCGCCTGAGCGAGGACATCAGGGCCGACCGGCGCGGCGACCTCAAGTCGGGCCTTCAGCGGCTCACCGACCGCAGTTTCGGCAAGCTGCGCGCCGACGCCGTCGAACGGAGCCTTGACCCCGAGGAGTACACGGCCACGCTGCGCTGTCTGCTGCTGCCCGCCGACCCGTCCTGCCGTACGCGCGTCTTCTTCGGCGTCGGACCGGGCGGTCTGTTCCGGCTGCGGGACGGCGAGTGGCAGGACATCGAGCCGCACGGGACCGAGGCGGCGGGCGAGGTGGTGATGGGGTTCGGTTCGCTGCCGTCCGAGACCCCCGAAGGCGACCGGATCACCATGGATCTGGCCCTTACGACGTCTCCGAGCCCCTATGAGGCGGCCCCCGAGCCGCCCCATGACCCCTTCCGCTTCCGTGCGTCCATCGCCCGTCCGGGTGACACCCTGCTGCTGTGCTCGGGTGGTCTCGCCGGGCCGCTGCGCGGCGAACCGCTTCTCGCCGAACACCTCACGGAGCGCTGGTCGGCGGGCGGGCCACCGGGCCTCGCCGCGTTTCTCGCCGACACGGCGGTGCGGGTGAAGGGCTATGCCGACGACCGTACGGCGGCCGCCGTTTGGGAGGCGTGATGGCGGTCGCTGTGGATTGATGGACCCAAGTGAAGCGAAGGGGTGCATGCATCCATGGCCAAGCAGAACGTTGCCGACCAGTTCGTCGACATACTCGTCCGCGCCGGGGTCAAACGCCTGTACGGAGTCGTCGGCGACAGCCTCAATCCGATCGTGGACGCCGTCCGTCGCAACGCCGCCATCGACTGGGTGCATGTACGCCACGAGGAGACCGCCGCCTTCGCGGCCGGCGCCGAGGCACAGATAACCGGCAAGCTGACCGCCTGCGCGGGCTCCTGTGGCCCCGGCAACCTCCACCTCATCAACGGTCTCTACGACGCCCACCGTTCCATGGCCCCGGTGCTGGCCCTCGCCTCGCACATACCCTCCAGCGAGATAGGCCTCGGCTACTTCCAGGAGACGCACCCGGACCGGTTGTTCCAGGAGTGCTCCCACTACTGCGAGCTGATATCCAATCCGAAGCAGATGCCCCGGCTGCTGCAGACGGCGATCCAGAACGCGATCGGCCGCAGCGGCGTCAGCGTGGTGGCGCTCCCCGGCGATATCGCCGACCAGCCCGCCCCCGACAAGCCCGCCGAGACCGCCCTTGTCACCTCCCGGCCCAGCGTCCGCCCGGGTGACCACGAGATCGACGAACTCGTTCGGATGATCGACCAGGCGGAGCGGGTCACCCTCTTCTGCGGCAGCGGCACCGCGGGCGCGCACGCCGAGGTCATGGAGCTCGCCGGGAAGATCAAGTCCCCGGTGGGGCATGCCCTGCGGGGCAAGGAGTGGATCCAGTACGACAACCCGTACGACGTGGGCATGAGTGGCCTTCTGGGCTACGGCGCCGCGTACGAGGCCACCCACGAGTGCGACCTGCTGATTCTGCTGGGCACCGACTTCCCGTACAACGCCTTCCTGCCGGACGACGTGGCCATTGCCCAGATCGACGTGCGCCCGGAGAATCTGGGCCGCCGCTCCAAGCTGGACCTGGCGGTGTGGGGCGATGTGAAGGAGACCCTGCGGTGTCTGACCCCGCGGGTGACGGCGAAGCAGAACCGGCGCTTCCTCGACAAGATGCTGAAGAAGCACGCGGATGCGCTGGAAGGCGTGGTCAAGGCGTACACCCGAAAGGTGGAGAAGCACATTCCGATCCATCCGGAGTATGTGGCCTCGGTACTCGACGAGATCGCCGATCCGGACGCCGTCTTCACGGTCGACACGGGGATGTGCAACGTCTGGGCCGCCCGTTACATCTCTCCGAACGGCCGTCGGCGTGTCATCGGCTCGTTCTCCCACGGCTCGATGGCGAACGCGCTGCCGATGGCGATCGGCGCGCAGTTCACGGACCGCGGGCGGCAGATCGTGTCGATGTCGGGCGACGGCGGCTTCTCCATGCTGATGGGCGACTTTCTGACCCTGGTGCAGTACGACCTGCCGGTGAAAGTCGTGCTGTTCAACAACTCCTCGCTGGGCATGGTCGAACTGGAGATGATGGTGGCCGGGCTGCCCGCGTACGGCACTTCCGCGAAGAATCCCGACTTCGCCGCCGTGGCCCGTGCGTGCGGGGCGTACGGCATCCGGGTGGAGAAGCCCAAGCAGCTCGCGAGCGCCCTCAAGGACGCCTTCCGGCACAAGGGTCCCGCGCTCGTCGATGTCGTCACCGATCCGAACGCCCTGTCCATCCCGCCCAGGATCAGCAGGGAGATGGTCACGGGCTTCGCGCTCTCGGCCTCGAAGATCGTGCTGGACGGCGGGGTCGGTCGCATGGTCCAGTTGGCCCGTTCGAACCTGCGCAACGTGCCTCGGCCGTAGCCGGCGGACACGTCGCGCGCAGACCGGAACCCCGGCCCGATTCCGGCGGGCCGGGGTTCTCGTTTTCTACTTTCAGAGGGACCTTTGGTCCTCAGGATCACCTGCCTCCGCTGTTGCCTCCGTAGTTGTTGTTGTTGTTGTTGTTGTTGTTGCCTTCGTTGCCCTTCCCGTAGCTGTTGCCGCCGCCGCCGCCGCCGCCGCCGCCGCTGTGCTCTTCGCGCTCCTCCACGAAGCGCTCCACGTGCCGGCGGATCACTCGGAAGCTGGCCACCACGCCGTGCTTGACCTTCACACCGCCCCTGACGTGGCGGGGGAAGAGCCCGTTCGACGAGCTGTGCGGGCCGACGGTGGCGAGGGGGGCACCGTTGTCGCAGGTGGCACCGTTGAAGACCTCGACGACGTTCCTGCTCTCGTTGCGGACGTTGATGCTATTGGCGCCGAGGCCACTGACCACGGTGATGCAGCCGTCAGGCACGCCGGAGAACTCGCGCTCGTTGACCGAGATCCTGCCGTCCCTGAAGCTGTCGTCGTTGCGGCCGCAGTCCCGGCCGCCGCGGCCGCCGTTGTCGCCGTTGTTGCCGTGGTCGTTGTCGTCGAAGTTGCCTTCGCCCTCGTCCGACTCGCACCGGGTGATCTTGCGGAAGCTGCTGCTGCCGCCGCCGCCGCCGCCACCGCCGCCGCCGTTGCCGTAGTTGTCGTTGTTGTTGTTGTTGTTGTTGTTGCCGTAGTTGTTGTTGCCGTTGTTGTTGCCACTGCCGCCGTTACTGCCGTCCGGCGCGGCGGCCGGGGCTGCGGCCGGGGCTGCGGCGGCATGCTGGGCCACCGGAGCCGCCTGCGGTTCGGATGCCGCGGAGGCGTACGTGATTCCCGTGGCCACCAGGGCCGCGGCGGCCGCGGCTGCGGCCGTTACAGCGGTGGAACGCGTTGCCATGTCACTTCTCCTGTCTCTGACACATCGGCTGCGCGCCGATGCGAGATTGAACCTACTAACGATCTCTTTATCCGTCATGTCGGACATGCCGACAATATGAAGAAAGACACGTTCGGAGCAATCCAGGCACTGACGGCCTGTCACCCCGGCCTACGTGCCCTGTCTACATGTCGACCCGGGCGGGAGCGACCGCAGGCGCCGTACGGCCGTATCGGCAGCCCGCAGTCGCCCGAAGGGTCCAGCGGCAGCGGTCTCGTGGCCCGCGCCACACCCGGTCGCGAACGGACGTACGGCTGTGCGTTTCTGAGGAGCCGGGCGCGTCGTGCGACGGGCCCGGTCCGTACGGGTGACCGGGAGCCGGTCCGAGGGCGCGCAGGGCGCACTCGGACCGGCTCATATGACCCAGTGCGTACGGTAGTTGACGATTCGGCATGACTGGCGACCCGCTGGTGGGGCATGGATCCCCGTGGACGTGTTCGAGCAGGGGGATCCGGCATCCACGTACGGGCGGGGGTCATGGAGAGGCGAGCGCGACGCGGCGGTCCCGTGGTGATCGGGTCGCCGTCGGTGAGGCAGGCGGAGGAAGCGACCGACACGACGACGGACCGGTCAGGGGGCCCGCAGCTGAAGCGCCGTCTGGGACGGGCCGACTTACGGGCGGTACCCGAGGCGCGCAGGGCGCTGCGGGAACTGCTGACGCACTGGGGAAGGCCGGGAGGAGCCGAGATAGCCGAGCTGCTCACCAGTGAGCTGGTCACCAACGCGCTCATCCACACCGACCGCGACGCGGTCCTGACGGCCACCGTGTCGCCGTGCGGACTCCGCGTGGAGGTAAGGGACTTCGTGGGGCGCAAGCCGAGGCCACGGGTGCCGGAGGCCGGCGAGGACACGCACGGCCGGGGCCTGATCCTCGTTCAGTCCCTGGCGGACGCGTGGGGCGTACGGGCGCACGGTGTGGGAAAGGCTGTCTGGTTCGAGCTGGACGCGGAGGCCGCCTGACGCACTGAAGGGGGCGCGGCAGCGTGCCGCGCCCCCTTCCAGTGATGGCGTCCGGACTCAGCCGAACTGCTGCTCGAGGTCCTTGAGCTTGCGCTCCAGGGAGTCGAGGCGGGGCAGAGCCATGGTGTCGTCCTCGGCCGTGAGGTCGACGGTGATCGGGTCAGCCGAGGGCTTCCGGACGGGCTGGAGCGAGGGGCGGGTGCGCGTGGGCAGTTCTCCCGCGGCTATGGCGGGCTCCGCGGGGACCGGAGCGCTCGCTCGTTCGACGGTCGGCATCTCGACCTGACGTCCGCCGTTTCCGCCGGTCAGCGAGCGGTGACCGCGGCTGAGCGCCTTGAGCTGCACACGCTCGACGCGCTGCTGCTCGCGCCGCAGCGCCTTGTTGTGCTCCTTCTGACGCTGGTCCTCGCGGACCTCCTCGACCGCCTCGTCCAGGGTGCGCACACCCTCCAGAAGCATCAGCGACCAGGCCTTGTACGTCTCGCGCGGGGCCCGCAGCCAGCGGACGATGCGGATCTGCGGCAGCGGACGCGGCACCAGGCCCTGCTCCCGCAGAGCGGCGCGACGAGTCTGCTTGAGCGCCCGGTCGAAGAGCACGGCGGCCGACAGCGACATGCCGGCGAAGAACTGCGGGGCGCCCGCGTGTTCGACGCCCCTCGGCGCGTGCACCCAGTTGAACCAGGCGGAAGCGGCCGCGAACGTCCACACGAGGATCCGGGAGCCGAGCGCCGCGTCACCGTGGCTGGCCTCACGCACCGCGAGCACGGAGCAGAACATGGCCGCCCCGTCCAGACCGAAGGGGACCAGGTACTCCCAGCCGCCGGTGAGGCCGAGGTTCTGCTGGCCGAAGCCGACCAGGCCGTGGAAGGAGAGCGCAGCGGCGACGGCCGCGCAGCAGAAGAGCAGTACATAGGAGGCCGTGGCGTAGATGGCCTCCTTGCGCCTGCGGCGCTCCTCGGCGCGCTCCCATGAGTCGTCCGCGCTCGCGTTCTCCCCGGGGGAGCGCTTTCCGCGCGCGAGCATCGCCACCGCTGCCACCGCGCCCAGGAGCAACACGGCGCCCGGAAGCAGCCAGTTCAGCGATATCTCGGTCAGTCTCATCTGGGTCCCTTGCATTGGGATAGGGCGTAACGCCCGCCATAGTGGCCCAATCCCGCCGGCCCTCAGGGGGTTTCGGGGCAAGAGGCCGCCATGGCATCGCAAGGGGTTGCCCAGGGCGGCGTTCTGCTCGAACTGCCGCTTGAGGGGCGGGAGTTGAGTTCGATTAAGCCTACCCGTGACGGTGGTGCTGCGGAAAGTTCCCGCGACAGGTGAGGATGTTGTGAAACACCTGTGATCCGTGCTGGGTCTCACTCGGGACGGATCTTACGGCACGCGGCGTAGGGCCGGACGCCAGGCCTGAGGAGACGTCAAGCCGCAGCGGCACTGCTGAGCTTGGCGACGCGGTCGGCGTCGCAGGTGCGCGGGCAGGTCGCGCAGGTCTCCTCGGGGCGCAGCGTGTAGAACATGCAGCAGGTCACCCGGTCCCGGGTGGACAGCGAATCGCCGTTCGATCCGGTGAGTTCGCGGAACGCGGCCGAGCCGGCGAACGGCTTCGTGCGGCCCGGCAGCAGCAGCTCCAGCTCGTGCCTTGCCCGCCTCTCGTCGCCGAGCAGTCCGGCCACGTACCAGAGCCCTTCGACCACCTCGTCCGTGGCCATGCCCCACAGGGCGCGCCCGCGCCGTCGCATGGGCGGTCCGAACCCGGCGAGCACGGGATCCAGGTGCTCGGCCACGGCCGTCCGCACCTCGGCGCGCAGCGCCTCCTCGTCCGCCACGACGAGGGCACCGGGCAGGGCCGCCGCCGGATCGTCCGGCAGGCAGGCGAACGTTCCGGTGCGTACCGCCAGGCGCCCGAGGGTGCGGTGGAACGCGACGTGCTCCACCGGGAAGCGCGGCACCCGGCGGCTCAGGAACCACGGCACCGTGATCAGCAGACAGGCCGGCCACGCGTAGCGGTGCAGGCCGAAGCTCGCCACGACGTCCGGGCGGGCCCGCTGCCCGTAGTCGCGCAGCACCTGCTCCTCGTCCCACGCGAGGAACGCGTCCAGAGCGGCCCCGCCCGCCGCGAGCCCGGCGGCCGACACCCAGCCGTCGCCTGTCGGTGCGGTCTCGCCCGGACCCAGTTCCTTGACGGCCAGGCCCGGGAACACCTCGGTGAGCCGGGCGTACGCGTCCGCCACGACGGACGGGGGCGGGGCGGAGAGGGGCATGAAGGGACCGCCGTTTCACACGCTCTGATAGGTAAGCCTTACCTTATCGAATGTGAGTGGTGTTTTAACCGGAGCGTAAGGTGCCTATGGTGCTTTCCGAGCGGTAACCGCCCCCGTACACGTTCCGCGCACCGTCCAGCACCGCCATGACCGGAGGAGGAGCCCGTGGAGCAGGCACGTGCCCGCCGTGCGCAGGGCTCCGCCGAGCCGTCGGCCGAGAGCGACGGTGCGCCGGTCTGCCGGGTTCCGGCGCAGCTCGGGGCCGGGGACGGAGCCCGCGAGCGGAGCGCCGCCCCGGGCTCCGCGCGCGGTGAGCACACACACAGCGAGACCCCGATCCCGGGACCTCGCGTGGACGAGCGGCCCTACAGCGGCGAGCCGTCCGCGGCGGGGCAGGGGGCGCGGGACGGGCGTCCCGTCGTGCAGCGTGCCTCGGTGCGACGGCAGATCCTCGACGCCCTGCGCAGCGCGCTCGTCGCGGGGGAGCTGGCGCCCGGCGAGGTCTACTCGGCGCCCGCGCTCGGCGAGCGCTTCGGGGTGTCGGCGACCCCGGTGCGCGAGGCGATGCAGCAACTCGCCCTGGAGGGCGCCGTCGAGGTCGTACCCAACCGCGGCTTCCGCGTCGTCGTGCGCGGCGCCCGGGAACTCGCCGAGCTCGCCGAGATCCGCGCGCTGGTCGAGGTCCCGGTGATCCTGCGGCTCGCCCGCACGGTGCCCGCCGAAAGCTGGGCGGAGCTGCGACCGCTCGCCGACGCGACCGTACGGGCCGCGTCGTCCGGGGGCCGGGTGACGTATGCCGAATCCGACCGTGCCTTCCACCGTGCGGTGCTCGCCCTCGCGGGCAACGAGCAACTGGTGCGGATCGCGGAGGATCTGCACCGCCGTGCCCAGTGGCCGCTCGTCCAGGGTTCCGCCCCGCGGAGCCGCGCGGAGCTGATCGCCGACGCGGCCGAGCACGGGGCCCTGCTGGACGCACTGGCCGGGCAGGACCTGGCGGCGGTGCAGGCCCTGGTGAGCAGGCACTTCGACGGGGCGTCCTGACTCCTGCGCGGCGCGTGGCGCGTGCTCTTGGCCGTCCCCGCGTCACGGCCGTGTCCCCGGCCGGCAACGGCCGGCCCTGCGGGAACTGTGCCGGCGGTCCCCGGCGTGCTGCCCGGTGAGGGACGACCGTCCCACGGGGGGTGGACGACGATGGTGTCCGATCCGCTGCGGCACGCCCGGCGCCGGGGCAGGCCGGGTATCGGGCGTGCCGAGGGGTACCGGGGCAAGGCCCGCGGGCGCCCGGCCGGACAGCCGGGGCGACCGGGGGTGGACGGTGCCGGCGTGCTGCTGGCCTTCGTCCTCTTCGTCGCCGTCGTGGTTCTCGTCGTCCACGACGGCGAATTCCGCGGCGCCCTCTGGACGTTCGTCAGGAGTCTGTGAGCGGGCCTGCCGTCACTGCCGGGCACCCGTGGCGGTCTTCGAGTAGGCGTCGTGCCAGGCGGCCTTGGCGCCCGAGTCGCCGATGCGGTAGACGTCGACGACGGCGCCGACCGCGACCGCGACGGACAGCACGGCTATGGCGATCCGGACCAGGCCGCCGCCCCGTGTCCCGGACGGGGTGGGGGCGCCGGTACGGGGCGCGGCCGTCCGGCGGGTCGTCCACCACACGAGTCCGGCCAGGACGAACAGACCCACGGCCCACGGCAGCAGCCCGTCGCCGAGTTCGGCGTGCCGGCTGACCAGCGGGTCGCCGTCGACGTGCCGCTCCAGCCACTCGCCCGCCTGTGTCGTCAGTGGCACGGACGCCAGCGCGACGAGCGCCAGCAGAGGCAGGACCGGACCCAGCCGCAGCGCCGCCTTCGGCCAGAGGGCGGCGACCACGAGTGCCAGCGCGCTCAGCGGGATCAGTACGACGACGAAGTGGACGAACAGGACATGCGCGGGCAAGCCGTTGACGAGGCTCATCGGGTGCTCCTCCAGGAGGCGGTCGTGGGGCGGGGGCACACGGCCGAGTCCGTGTCCGCCGGACGGCGCGCCAGCCTGGCACAGGAGTCTCTCAGGTTCCTCTGAGCGCAGGCGTGACCCGGAGGCGGCCCATCCCTCACGGAGCGGCGGGATCCGCCGCCGGTTCCACCGACGCCAGCTGCCGCGCCAGCCAGGTCGGTACGCCGCCCAGCAAGCGGAACAGCCGGGCCGCCTCGGCCCGTAGCCGGGAGGCCTCCGGTTCGGTCTCCGTGTCCGCGAGCGAGGCCAGCGCCGGCGCCGTGCCGACGAGGTAGCCCAGCTCCTCGCGGATCCGCAGCGATTCGGCGAAGCCGTGCCGGGCCTCCGCCAGCTCGCCGTCGCGCAGGGCCAGTCCGGCCAGATGGCGCCAGGTGAAGGAGAGCAGCAGCGTGTCGCCGTACGCGGAGGCGCTCGCATGGGCCCGGCGGTAGGCGGCGTTGGCCGCCTGGGGGGAGAGGGCGAGGTTCTCGGCGATGAGCCCGCGCCGGAAGTCCAGCAGTGCCCGGCCCGCGGCGCCCGGCGGGATCAGCGCGGCGGCCCGGCCGAGCGCCGCCCGTGCCTCGTCGGCCCGGTCGCGCACGCCGTGCAGCGTGGCGGCGTACGCCAGTTGACCGCGCTCACAGGCGGCGGCGCCCCGCTCGTCGTCGCTGTGGGCCTGCGCCTCGGCCGTGCGCAGTGCGTCCTCGGCCTCCTCCCAGCCCTGCTCCGTGTACAGGCACCGCTCGACGAGCAAGGACGCCCGCTGCAGCGAGGCCGCGGCCGTCTGCCCTCTCAGCAGGGCTGCCGCGTCGGCCCAGCAGGCGCGCGAGCGCAGCCGCCATACCGCGGTCTGGAGTGGATCGTCGCCAGCGGTCGTTCCCGTACCAGACATGGCGGTATGCGCCACGTTGCCCTCCCCGAGCGCGCCATCGAGCTGTTGAGTGGTGGCGGCATTCCAGCACCAATCTCGGCGCTGGGCCAAGGGGGCGGGTGAAGGATTTCACAAAGTCGTGGGACACCGGCGGCGGCGTCGCGACCCCTCCGACGGTGCATCGCCTCAGCTCATACGCAGGGCGAGGAAGAAGTCGAGCTTGTCTTCGAGGCGCGAAAGGTCACGACCCGTCAACTGCTCGATACGCCCGACCCGGTAGCGCAGCGTGTTGACGTGCAGGTGCAGCCGGGTCGCGCAGCGGGTCCAGGAGCCGTCGCAGTCGAGGAACGCCTCCAGGGTCGGGATCAGCTCCGCGCGATGCCTGCGGTCGTAGTCGCGCAGCGGGTCGAGGAGACGGGCCGTGAAGGCGCGGCGCACGTCGTCGGGGACGAACGGCAGCAGCAGCACGTGCGAGGCCAGCTCCTGGTGGCCGGCCGCACAGACCCGGCCCGTGCGGGCGGCGGCGACCCGGCGCGCGTGCCGCGCCTCCTCCAGCGCGCCCCGCAGCCCCTCGGCCGAATGCACGGCCGCGCTGACGCCCAGCGTGATGCGTCCGTCCTCGTCGAGCCCCGCGGACAGCGGTTTCCGTACGGCCTCCAGGAGGGCGTCGGCGACGATGCCGGGCTCGGAACCGTCGTGCTCGGAGGAGACCGCGGGGAGCGGGACGAGCGCGATCGCCTCGTCACCGGTATGCGCCACGGCGATGCGGTCGGAGTGTTCCGGTCCCGTCGACAGGGGGGCGACCAGGATCTCCTCCAGCAGCGACTGGGCGACCGGGCCGCCCTCGACGGCGCCGCCGTCCCACTCGACCCGGGCCACGACCACCTGCCAGTGCGGCGCCGCCCCGAGGCCGGGCAGCAGCACGGGCGCGGCGACCCGCAGCCGGGCCGCGATCTCGGCGGGCGCCGCTCCCGTCTGCACGAGTTCCAGCACCTCCTGCGCGAGACGCCGCCGCACCGTACGGGCCGCGTCCCGCCGGTCCCGCTCGACCGCGATCAGCTGGGTGACGCCACGCAGCAGGTCCACCCGCTCCTCGGGCCAGTCACCGGCGTCCGCCTCGACGGCGAGCAGCCAGTCGGAGAGCACCGTCTCGCGCACGTCCCGTGCGGCAGCGTCGGTCCGGTCCTCCGCGTCCGCCGCGGGGCGGTGCCCCCAGTTGCGGATCGGGAAGAGCGAATACGTCGTCGCGCCCACCGTCGCCCGATGGGGGACGCGCCGGCCGGCGCGGGTGGCCGCCAGGTGCTCGGCGGCCAGTGCCGCGCGCACATCCGGCGCCAGCCCCGGTGCCGGGCCCGCGATCCGCCGGCCGGTGGGGGAGAGCACCCAGGCGCGCAGATCGAGGTCGGAGCCGAGCAGATCGAGGACGACCTCGGGGCCGCCGCCGGCCGGCCCCGAGGTCATCATCCGCCGGTGCCGGTCCACCACGGCCGCCAGATCCCCGGCCCGCTCGCCGGAGACCTGCCGCACGACGTGTTCGGTGATGGTGGCGAACGCCACCGACTCATGGACGGCGAACAGCGGCAGCCGGTGGCGGGCGCAGGCCACGACCAGATCATCCGGGATGTCCCCGAGTTCCGCCTCGCCCGCGGCGAGCGCAGCGACTCCCGCGGCTGCGAGAATACGGACGAAGGGCTCTGAGTCAGCGGCGTCGTGTCGCCACGCCAGGCCCGTGAGGACCAGTTCGCCGCCGGAGAGATAGCGGCTGGGGTCCTTGAGATCCGTGGTCATCACCCCGCGCACGGCGCGGTCCAGCTCGTCCTCGCCGCCGAGCAGCCGCAGCCCCAGCGCGTCGGTGTTCAGCAGTGCGCGCAGCCGCATGTCTCGTCGCCGCCGTCCTTGTCGGGAAATCCACGTTCGGTCGGCCACGGTCGTGGCCTGGGGTTTCGGAAGCAGGGCTCGCGATTCCCTCTGGCCGGGCGCCGTGTTTCCAGAGGAAAGCGGAGAGGTTACTGATCGCCTCCGTTCATATGAATCTACAAGATGTGCGCCCTGGCCAGCCAACTCCTTCATGGTTTCGGTGACTGACACCGCTGTGGACGGAGCGGTGTACTGACATCACCCCGCGTGAACAGGACATGAACGAGCCCGGCCCGCCGCACCGGAGATGGCTCGACACCTACGCCCCACGAGACGAAGAAGAGAGCCGGTCATGGACTTCCTTCGCCCCGCAAGCTGGGAGGAGGCGCTCGCCGCAAAGGCGGAGCACCCCACCGCTGTGCCGATTGCGGGTGGCACCGATGTGATGGTCGAGATCAACTTCGACCACCGGCGCCCCGAGTACCTCATGGACCTCAACCGCATCGGCGAACTCACCCAGTGGGAGGTGGGCGAGGACAGTGTGCGGCTCGGGGCCTCGGTCCCGTACACCGCGATCATCGAGAACCTGCGGACCGAACTGCCGGGCCTGGCCCTCGCCTCCCACACGGTCGCCTCCCCGCAGATCCGCAACCGCGGCGGCGTCGGCGGCAACCTCGGCACCGCCTCCCCGGCCGGCGACGCCCACCCCGCCCTTCTCGCGGCCGGCGCCGAGGTCGAGGCCGAGTCGGTGCGCGGCACCCGGCGCATCCCGATCGACGAGTTCTACACCGGCGTGAAGCGCAACGCGCTGGCGCCCGACGAACTGATCCGCGCCGTCCACATCAAGAAGGCCGACGGCCCGCAGCAGTTCGCGAAGGTCGGCACCCGCAACGCGATGGTGATCGCGGTGTGCGCCTTCGGCCTCGCCCTGCATCCCGGGACCCGCACGGTCCGCACCGGCATCGGCTCGGCGGCCCCCACTCCGATCCGGGCCGAGACGGCCGAGGAGTTCCTGAACGCGGCGCTCGAAGAGGGCGGCTTCTGGGACAACGGAAAGATCGTCACCCCGTCGGTGGCCAAGCAGTTCGCGGACCTGTGCTCCGCCGCCTGCAACCCGATCGACGACGTCCGGGGCACCGCGAGCTACCGCCGCCACGCGGTCGGCGTGATGGCCCGCCGCACGCTGACCTGGACCTGGGAGTCGTACCGCGGCACCGCCCGCACCTCGGAGGGAGCTGCGTAATGCGCGTCAACTTCACTGTCAACGGACGCCCGCAGGAAGCCGACGACGTCTGGGAGGGCGAGAGCCTGCTCTACGTCCTGCGCGAGCGGCTCGGCCTCCCGGGTTCCAAGAACGCCTGCGAGCAGGGGGAGTGCGGGTCCTGCACGGTCCGCCTGGACGGTGTGCCGGTGTGCTCCTGTCTGGTCGCCGCGGGTCAGGTGGAGGGCCGTGAGGTCGTCACGGTCGAGGGGCTGGCGGACTACGCCGAGCAGCGGTCCCGCGGGACCGGCACCTGCGGAACGTCCCTGGACGAGGCCAAGCATTGGCAGGTCAAGGGGACCGACTCCCACACCGGGGAGGGAATCGGACTCTCCCCGATCCAGCAGGCGTTCATCGACGCGGGCGCGGTCCAGTGCGGCTTCTGCACCCCGGGTCTGCTGGTCGCCGCCGACGAGATGCTGGAGCGCAACCCCAACCCGACCGACGCGGACATCCGCGAGGCGCTCTCGGGCAACCTGTGCCGCTGCACCGGCTACGAGAAGATCATGGACGCGGTCCGCCTGGCGGCCACCCGCCAGTCCGAGGGGGTCTGAGCATGACCAACGGTGCTCCCACCAAGATCACGCAGGGCTCCCGGACCAAGGGCGGCATCGGTGAGTCCACGCTCCGTCCCGACGGCATCCTCAAGGTCACCGGGGAGTTCGCGTACTCCTCCGACATGTGGCACGAGGACATGCTGTGGGGCCAGATCCTGCGCTCCACGGTCGCGCACGCCGAGATCGTCTCGATCGACACGAGCGAGGCCCTCGCCACACCCGGCGTGTACGCCGTCATGACGTACGACGATCTGCCCACCGAGGTGAGGAACTACGGCCTGGAGATCCAGGACACCCCGGTCCTCGCCCACGGCAAGGTCCGCCACCACGGTGAACCGGTCGCGATCGTGGCCGCCGACCACCCGGAGACCGCGCGCCGCGCCGCCGCCAAGATCAAGGTCGAGTACCGCGAACTCCCGGTCATCACCGACGAGGCGTCCGCGACCGCCCCGCACGCGGTCCTGGTCCACGAGAACCGCACCGACCACCACATCGGCCACGTCCCGCACCCGAACATCGTCCACCGGCAGCCGATCGTCCGCGGCGACGTGACCGCGGCCGCGCGGCGGGCCGACGTCGTCGTCCGGGGCGAGTACCACTTCGGCATGCAGGACCAGGCCTTCCTCGGGCCCGAGTCCGGGCTGGCGGTCCCCGCGGAGGACGGCGGCGTCGATCTGTACATCGCCACCCAGTGGCTCCACTCCGACCTGCGCCAGATCGCGCCCGTCCTCGGACTGCCGCCGGAGAAGGTGCGGATGACGCTGTCCGGCGTCGGCGGCGCGTTCGGCGGACGCGAGGACCTGTCGATGCAGATCCACGCCTGTCTGCTGGCGCTGCGCACCGGCAAGCCGGTCAAGATCGTCTACAACCGCTTCGAGTCCTTCTTCGGCCACGTCCACCGCCACCCCGCGAAGCTGTACTACGAGCACGGCGCCACCCGTGAGGGGAGGCTCACCCACGTCAAGTGCCGGATCGTGCTCGACGGCGGCGCCTACGCCTCCGCGTCCCCGGCGGTCGTCGGCAACGCCTCCTCGCTGGGCATCGGGCCGTATGTCGTGGACAACGTCGACATCGAGGCCATCGCCCTCTACACCAACAACCCGCCCTGTGGCGCCATGCGCGGCTTCGGCGCGGTGCAGGCGTGTTTCGCCTACGAGGCGCAGATGGACAAGGTGGCGAAGGAACTCGGCCTGGACCCGGTGGAGTTCCGGCAGCTCAACGCCATGGAGCAGGGCACCCTCATGCCGACCGGGCAGCCGGTGGACTCCCCGGCTCCGGTCGCCGAACTCCTGCGCCGCGTCAAGGCGATGCCGATGCCGCCGGAACACCAGTGGGAGAGCTCCGAGGGCGTGGACGTACGGCAGTTGCCCGGCGGCCTGTCCAACACCACCCACGGCGAAGGCGTCGTACGGGGAGTCGGCTACGCGGTCGGCATCAAGAACGTGGGCTTCTCCGAGGGCTTCGACGACTACTCCACCGCCAAGGTGCGTCTGGAGGTCGTCGCGGGCGAGCCCGTGGCGACCGTGCACACGGCCATGGCGGAGGTCGGCCAGGGCGGAGTCACCGTCCACGCCCAGATCGCCCGGACCGAGCTCGGCATCAGCCGCGTGACGATCCAGCCGGCGGACACTCAGGTCGGATCGGCGGGTTCGACGTCCGCCTCGCGTCAGACGTACGTCACCGGCGGCGCCGTGAAGAACGCGTGCGAGCTCGTACGCGAGCGGGTTCTGGAGCTGGGCCGCCGCAAGTTCGGCTCGTACCACCCCGCCTGGGCCACGGCCGAACTGCTGCTGGAGGGCGGCAAGGTGGTCACCGACGCCGGCGAGGTGCTCGCCGATCTGGTGGACGTCCTCGACGACGAGGTGGTCGAACTCGAACGCGAGTGGCGGCACCGGCCGACCGAGCCCTTCGACCTGCGCACCGGCCAGGGCAACGGCCACGTCCAGTACTCCTTCGCCGCACACCGCGCCGTGGTCGAGGTCGACACCGAGCTGGGCCTGGTCAAGGTCATCGAACTGGCCTGTGCCCAGGACGTCGGCAAGGCGCTCAACCCGCTGTCCGTCCTCGGCCAGATCCAGGGCGGTACGACCCAGGGCCTGGGCATCGCGGTCATGGAGGAGATCGTCGTCGACCCCAAGACCGCGAAGGTCAAGAACCCCTCCTTCACGGACTATCTGATCCCCACCATCCTCGACACGCCGACCATGCCGGTCGACGTGCTCGAACTCGCCGACGAGCACGCCCCGTACGGCCTGCGCGGTGTCGGCGAGGCACCCACCCTGTCCTCGACTCCGGCCGTGCTCGCGGCGATCCGCGACGCGACGGGCCTGGAGCTGAACAGGACGCCTGTACGGCCCGAGCACCTCACGGGCAGGTGACCCCTGCGGTGCTGCGCAGGTGAAATGCACCTGGGGGACCGCGTCCCCCAGGCCCCCCGATGTTCGTCTCGGGCCGTCCCCCGGGTCGTGCACATCCCAAATTCCGTGCCCGTCAGGGCGGTTGCACGGGAGTCCCTATGAACCTTGGGAGATGGCACCATGACCCAGCAGTCAGTGGAGCCCAGGACCACCGCCGAGGACGCGGGCGCGGGAACCCGCGTCCCGGCCGGCCGGTCCTGGCTCGACCGGTACTTCCACATATCCCGGCGGGGATCCACGCTCGCGCGTGAAGTGCGCGGCGGCGTCACCACCTTCATGGCGATGGCGTACATCCTGTTGCTCAACCCCCTGATCCTGTCCGGCAAGGACGTGGCCGGGGACACGCTCGGCCCGCAGGCGGTGATCACCGCGACCGCGTTCGCCGCGGCCGTCACGACGCTGCTGATGGGTTTCGTCGGCAAGGTGCCGCTCGCGCTCGCCGCAGGCCTCTCCGTCTCCGGTGTCATCTCCTCGCAGGTCGCCCCGCAGATGACCTGGCCGCAGGCGATGGGCATGTGCGTGATCTACGGCGCGGTCATCATGCTCCTGGTCGTCACCGGCCTACGCGAGATGATCATGAACGCGATCCCGGCGGCGCTCAAGCACGGGATCACCATGGGCATCGGCCTGTTCATCGCCCTCATCGGCTTCTACAAGTCCGGCTTCGTGCACCAGGGCAAGGCGACCCCGGTCACCCTCGGCCCCGCGGGCGAGCTCACCGGATGGCCTGTCCTGCTCTTCGCCGGCACCCTGCTGCTGATTTTCATGCTGCAGGTCCGCAACGTCCCCGGCGCCATTCTGATCGGCATCGTCAGCGGCACCGTCGTCGCCGCCGTCCTGAACACCGCGGGCGTCGTGAAGGCGGGCGCCTGGGCGAGCGGCGCCCCCGAACTGCACGGCAGCGCCGTGTCGATGCCCGACTTCTCGCTCTTCGGGCATGTCGCGTTCGGCGGCTGGGGCAAGGTCGGCGCGATGACCGTCGGCGTGATCGTCTTCACGCTAGTGCTCGCCGGGTTCTTCGACGCGATGGCCACCATCATCGGCGTCGGCACCGAAGCGGGACTCGCCGACGACAAGGGCCGGATGCCGGGCCTGTCCAAGGCGCTGTTCATCGACGGCGCGGGCGGCGCGATCGGCGGTGTGGCGGGCGGCTCCGGTCAGACCGTCTTCATCGAGTCCGCCACCGGTGTCGGCGAGGGCGCCCGCACGGGACTCGCCTCCGTCGTCACCGGACTGTTCTTCGCGGCCTGCCTGTTCTTCACCCCGCTCACCGCGATCGTGCCCCAGGAGGTCGCCTCGGCCGCCCTGGTGGTCATCGGCGCGATGATGCTGATGAACGCCCGCCATGTGGACTGGTCCGACCGCGCCACCGCGATTCCGGTCTTCCTGACCGTGGTCCTGATGCCGTTCACCTACACGATCACCACGGGGGTCGCGGCGGGCGTCGTATCGTACGTCACCGTCAAGTCGGCCCAGGGCAAGGCGCGGGAGATCGGCGTCTTCATGTGGGGTCTGGCGGCCGTCTTCCTGATCTACTTCGCCCTCGACCCGATCGAGAGCTGGCTGGGCGTCCACTAGACCCCCGAGCCCTCCGCACGCCGACGCCGTTAAGGAGACCGAGAGATGCTGGACATCGCCGACGAGCTGCACCGGTGGGTCGAGCAGGGACGTGACTTCGCCGTCGCCACGGTGGTGGCCGTCGGCGGCAGCGCGCCCCGCCACGTGGGCGCCGCCCTCGCGGTGGACGCCGATGGCACGGCCATCGGCTCGGTCTCCGGCGGCTGTGTGGAGGGCGCGGTCTACGACCTGTGCCGGCAGGCGCTCGAGGACGGGGAGACCGTGCTGGAGCGCTTCGGGTACAGCGACGAGGACGCCTTCGCCGTCGGTCTGACCTGTGGTGGCGTCATCGACATCCTCGTCGCTCCCAGCCGGGAGGCCGACGGCGCCCGCCCGGTGCTGGCGTCAGCGCTCGCCGCCGCGGCCTCCGGCTCGGCCGCGGCCCTGGCCCGGATCGTGACCGGACCGGCCGAACTGCTCGGCAGGGCCCTCCTCGTACGTCCCGACGGCACCTACGAGGGCGGCTTCGGTGCCGATCCCGAACTCGACCGTACGGTGGCGGCCGAGGCGGGCGCCCTGCTGGACGCGGGCCGCACCGGCACCGTGGAGATCGGAGAGCAGGGCTCGCGCTGCGGGGCACCGCTCACGGCCCTGGTCGAGTCGTCCGTCCCGGCACCGCGGATGATCGTGTTCGGTGCGATCGACTTCGCCTCCGCGCTGGTCCGGGTCGGAAAGTTCCTCGGCTTCCATGTCACGGTGTGCGACGCGCGCCCGGTGTTCGCCACACCCGCTCGCTTCCCCGAGGCCGACGAGATCGTCGTCGAGTGGCCGCACCGGTACCTGGAGCGCACGGATGTCGACGGCCGCACGGTGCTGTGCGTCCTGACCCACGACGCCAAGTTCGACATACCGCTGCTGAAGCTGGCGCTCGGGCTCCCGGTCGCGTACGTCGGCGCCATGGGATCGCGCCGCACCCATCTGGACCGCAACGAGCGCCTGCGCGAGGCCGGTGTCACCGACGTGGAACTGGCGCGCCTGAGGTCCCCGATCGGCCTCGACCTCGGCGCCCGGACGCCGGAGGAGACCGCCCTGTCCATCGCGGCGGAGATCGTCGCGAGCCGGCGCGGCGGAACCGGCGTTTCGCTGGCGGGGGCGCACACGCCGATCCACCACGACGCGGCACCGGTCACGGAGCGGCGGATCGGGTCGGTGGCCTGACCGGGGCTACTGGGCCCTGCGCGCCAGCAGATACGCCTGCGCAGTCTTCTCGTGCTTCTCGTCGGCGGCCCTCACCAGCCGGGCGACCTCGACGAAGCCCGCACTCCCGAGCAGTTCGGAGATCTGCTCCGGCGGGAAGCGGTAGACGTCCAGGGACAGATCATGGCCGTAGGCGTGGTCGAGGTGCACGCATCCGTCGCCGACCTTGAAGGCCATGAGGAGGTGTCCGCCGGGAGCGAGGACGCGCTGGAACTCCGCGAAGATCACGGGGAGTTCACCGGGCGGGGTGTGCACGGTCGAGTACCAGGCGACGGCTCCGGCCAGCGACCCGTCCTCGAGGTCGAGGCCGGTCATCGAACCGACGTCGAAGCGCAGCGCGGGGTACGCCCGCCGGGCCACGGCCACCATCCTCGGCGACAGATCGACACCGAACACATCGAGGCCGAGTTTGTCCAGATGGGTCGTCACCCGTCCGGGCCCGCAACCGAGATCCCCGACGAGCCCGCCTCCGCCTTCCAGCACGCGCTCCGCGAACACGCCCAGCATGGCCCGGTCGAAGGGCATGTTCGCGAGCTGGTCCCTGAGCAACCGGTCGTAGTCCACGGCCACCGTGTCGTACGAGGCCCTGGTCGTCTGAAGGTGCGTGGTCTCGGTCATGGACGAGGACTCTAGACGCCGCCATCGACAGCCGGGCCCCGCTTCAGCAACCCGTCCACCGCGCGCCCGAACATCCACCGGGCCGCCCAGCCGACCTGGCGGTCGAAGAGTGCCGGCAGCAGGCGCACCGCCAGGTCCTCCCGCCACACCACACGCGAGTGCCCTTCGCCGTGCGGATGCACCTCGATCTCCGCCCAGCCGGTCACGAGGCCGCCCCGTTTCTCCAGCCGGCACAGCGCCGGCGGTCGCCACACGGTGACCTCCATCGGGTCCTCGAAGGCGAGCGGGCCGATGCCGGTCCGGGCCACGAACACGGTGCCCACACCCGTCGGCGGTGGAGTGGGCACCGTGACACGGGTCAGCGGTACGACGTCCCCGTGACGCGGCCAGTCCGTGAGGCGGAGCCAGGCCTGCTCGACGGGGAGGGGGGTGAGGCGTTCGAGAAGGAAGAGGGCCACCGGGGGATCGTAGGCAGCGGAGCCGTCCTTCCCCGATCAGCCACGCACAGTGAGACCCTGACCAGCCACGCACAGACGGACGGAGTGTGAATTCCCGGTAGGAGGGGTGACAAAGGGCGCAGTCTCACTAGCATGCCCAGCACGGGCGGGCGACGCGCCTGCCCCCAGGGGGAGTTGGTCACCATGCCGTTGAAGGCCTATGGCGTACTGATCGGACGTGCCGTCGGCACCCGCCGCGAGGGAGCGGCCGACACACCGCATTACCAGATCCATCTGACGGACGATCAAGGCACGCACTACCGCGCGTCCGTCAACGTGAAGTCCCAGGAGAAGCCCTCCGATCTGCTCTACCTCGTCAGCGAGGACTTCCGGCATCCGGTCACCGCCCGTCTCGAGGGGCTCGCGGACGGCTGGAACACCCTGCCGCCGGACCCCGGCGGGCCCAACCTCGACTTCATCCGCGGCAACCTCTTCGACCACGCGCTGATGCGTGCGCTTCCGCCCGAGGTGTCGGGCCCCGACAACGACCTCGCGGACCTGCTCGACCACTATGTGCGCCGCGCGGTCGACGACGCCTCCGCCCGGCTCTACGTCTTCGGTGAGCGCTGGGGTCCCGAGACGAACGTCCCCGACAAGGTCTTCGGCTTCCTGCCCGGCAACGGCGTTCACGACGTCCATATGAACCAGGGCAACAGTTCGCGATTCGCCCGGGACGACGGCGTCTGGCAGGACGGCGGTCTGCTGATCCACTTTCCCGCGCAGTCCCGCTGGGTCGGCGTCTTCCTCGCCTTCCAGAGCCAGCAGTGGCACACGGACGATGTCACCGGGCATGTCCTCGTGCCGGCGGGCGGGACGGTCCCCGAAGCCGGCGGCGGCTCCGTGCGGATCGTCGCGGCCCTGGTCAACCCGGTGGGGCCCGACCCCGAGCCGGAGAACGTCACCCTCATCAACGTCTCGCCGGGCCCCGTCGACCTCGGGGGCTGGCGCCTCGTGGACCGCCTCGGCCACGCCTGCCCGTTGCCGCCGGGCGCCCTGGCGGCCGGCGCCTGTCTGACCGTCGCCCTCACGGGCGGTGCCCAACTGGGCAACCACGGCGGTGAGATCACTCTGCTCGATGCCGAGGGCCTCAAGGTGCACGGCGTCTCGTACACCGCGGCACAGGCGGCACGTGAGGGGTGGACGGTGGTGTTCTGAGCGAAGCCGGGCCGGGGCCGGTGGACCGTGCCCTGCTCAGGGCCGGTAGACCGTGCCCGGTTCCGCCTTCCCCGGTGCGAGGAGCTGGGGCACGGTCACGAACACGTACCCCCGTTCCTTGAGCGCGTCGATGATCCCGGGCACCGCGGGCACGGTGCCCGGGTAGATGTCGTGGAGCAGGATGATCCCGTCCCGGGACGCCTGCTCCAGCACCCTCTTCCGGATCAGTGCGGAGTCATCGGTCGTGTAGTCCTTGGCCGTCACACTCCACAGCACCTCGGCGAGCCCCAGCTCCCGGCTGATCCGGTGCACGGTGTCGTCGGTGCGCCCCTGCGGCGGTCGCATCAGGGAGGGCCGGTGCCCGGTGAGACTCTCTATCGCCTCGTTCGGTCTCTCCAGTTCCTCACGTATCCGCTGCGGTGGGATCCGGGTCAGGATCTGGTGGTCCCAGGTGTGGCTGGCGACTTCGTGTCCCTCGGCGGCCATCCGCCGGACCAGGTCCGGGTACTTCTCGATGTGCCGCTTGCCGAGCAGGAAGAAGGTCGCGGGGACCTCCTTCTCCTTGAGGATGTCGAGCAGGCGCGCCGAGTTCTCGCTCGGCCCGGCGTCGAACGTCAGCGCGATGCACTTGGCCTCGCGGCAGTCCACGGTCCCGAACCGGGCCGGCGCGCCCGGCGCCGCCTGGGCACGGGCTGTCGCTGGTGCGGTGGTGTGCAGGGTGGTGCAACCCGAGAGCGCGAAGACGCCGGCCGCGAGCAGGGCCGGCACGGCCGGCAACCCGGCCGCTCGTTTGTTCGTCTTCCAAGTGGAGATCATGCGTTGACTATACATATCGTGTATACACGCAATGTATAGCGCCCCCTGGGTGTGGAGGCGCGAGCAGTGACCGCCCGACGCTAGAGCCAGTCCTTCCGCTTGAAGATGAGGTACAGACTGGTGCACACGACTGCCATCAGGACGAGGGCGAAGGGGTATCCGAGGGCCCAGTGCAGCTCGGGCATGCGCGAGAAGTTCATGCCGTAGATGGTTCCGACGAGCGTCGGGGCGAACAGGATCGCCGCCCAGCTGGAGATCTTCTTGATCTCCTCGTTCTGCTCGAAGCCCGCCTCGGCCAGCGCCCGCATCTCCGCGTTCTGCTCCTGGGTGACGAGTGTGGCGTTCACCGTCAGGATGTCCGTCAGGGCCTGGCGGAAGCCGTCGACGCGTTCGCTGATGTGGGTGACGTGGTCGGCGACGTCGCGCAGATACCGCTGGAGTTCCTCGTCCGTGCCGTACTTCGCGAAACCGGCCATCAGGCCGTGCAGCATGCCCACCAGGGGGCGGGTGGCGCGCTGGAACTCCACCATTTCGCGGGAGAGTTCGTAGATGCGGCGGGAGACCTCCGGGTCGCCGCGGAAGACCTCGGTCTCGATCTCGTCGACGTCGATCTGCACCCCGGCCACCACCGGGGCGTACCCGTCCACGACCGCGTCCAGGATCGCGTACAGCACCGCCTCCGGGCCCAGTTTCAGCAGCTCGGGCGTCTCCTCCATACGGCGGCGGACCGCCGACAGGTCCGGTGCCGCTCCGTGCCGGACCGTGATGACGAAGTCCGGGCCGACGAACACGTGCAGTTCGCCGAAGTCGACCTCCTCGGGAGCGTCCAGATAGCGGGCGGCGCGCAGCACCACGAACAGCGTGTCGCCGTACCGCTCCAGCTTGGGCCGCTGATGCGCCTCCATCGCGTCCTCCACCGCGAGCGGGTGCAGGTCGAACTCGTCGGCCAGGGAGAGGAGTTCCGACTCGGTCGGACGGGCGAGACCGATCCATGCCATGCCGTGCGGTTCGTCGCGCAGTTCGCGGAAGGTGTCCGCCAGGGAAGCCGGCGACGAGACGCGGACGCCGTCCCGGTACAGGGCCGCCTGGACGATGCTGCCCGCCTCGGCCGGTTCGGTCGGCGGCTGGTCCGAACCGGGCGCGGCCGGGACGGCGGGCGGTGCCGGTGGCTGGGTGAGACCGCGGCGCCAGACGGACTTCCTGCCGCCCCTCGGGGTCGGACGGGCACGACGCTCGGACATCGCGGCTGCCTCCCGTGTCGAACGTGCGTCTGCGTGATCACGTTGCAGGATATACGGGGCAAACAGCGCGGGAGCGGGGAGTGCGACCAGGATCCGGTGAGAGTTGCGGACCGTGACTGTCCGCGAACAGGGCGGCAGCCTCCAACGGGCTGCACCGGCGCCGGCCCCGGTGCGGACAGTGGAAAGGGGGCGTTGCGGGCCGCTCGTGGAGGCCCGCAACGCCCCCTGGTATCTACCTGAGTGGTACTCAGGAGCCTTCGGGGCCGGCTACGAGGTGACCTGCGCCGTGACCAGGTTCGAGAAGGTGGTCAGCCGGGTGTGGACACCCGGGTGACCGGCCTCCGCGCAGCCGTTGCCCCAGGAAGTGGTGCCTGCCAGGACGCCCCCGATGGGCAGGGGACCGCCGCTGTCGCCCTGGCAGGTGTCCATGCCGCCGGACGAGTATCCGGCGCACACCATGTCGCTCGCGACGAAGTCGGAGCCGTACGAGCCGCGGCAGCTGGAGTCGGACACGATCGGCACCGTGGCGGTGCGCAGCTGGTCGGCGGAGGCGACCGTTCTCCTGGCGCGGTTGAGGCCGAACATGGATCTCCTCAGCGGAATGCCGGTGGGGGGTTCGCGCGGGTGGGGGTGGTGCACGGAGGTCGGGACCCCGTCACACCCGACGGAAGCCGAGTGGCGGGAGGGACGCCCGTGTGCCCGGGCGAGCGGCACGCCCTTACGCTAGGAGCCGGAGGGGTCCTGCCCCAATGAGGGAACCCCCTAAGGGCAGTTGGGCAGGGTTAACCCTCGGTCTGAGCGCGTATAACCGTCAACTTGGCTTCCAGCAAGGGTTGTTCAGCCGGGACGCTGCCCCGCCGCCAGCCGCACGATGTCCACCCGGGACCGGATGCCCAGCTTGCGGTAGACGCGCGTCAGCGTCGCCTCCACCGTCTTCACGCTGATGAACAGGCGCGCCGCGATCTCGCGGTTCGTCGCACCCTCCATGACCAGCGCGGCCACCTGACGCTCCGTCGCGGCGAGGGTGTCGAGGGCCGCCGCGGCCAGGGGCGGCTGGGCGGGGCCGGTGACGGAGGCGGTCTCCACCTGGCGCAGCCACGGCATGGCGCGGCAGCGGCGGAAGAGCCGGGCCGCCTCGTCGTACGACGCCGGACCAGGCCGCTGGGTGCGCAGGCGCGCGAGCGCATAGGCCGCCCGCGCCCCCTCGAGGCAGTAGCCCAGAGCCGCCAGCCGGTCCTGAGCCGACGTCAACTGCTGCTCCGCTTCCTCGACTTCGCCGCGCCCCGCCCGGATCAGAGCCTCGGCCCGGTCCAGTACGGCCAGTACGCTCTCCCGGCCGAGCCGCAGCGCCCGGGTGCGGGTGGCGTCGACGACGTCCTGCGCCTCGGCCGGCTCCCCGATGCGGACCAGCGCCTCGGCGAGGTCGCCCTGCCAGCGCCCCCGGGCCGGGTCGGTGACCCCGAGGCCCTCCTCCAACTCCCTCACCCGGCGCAGGGAATGCACCGTGCCCGCCGCGTCGCCGGCCACCAACTGGGCGTGCCCCAGCGCGGCCAGCGCCCGCGACAGATAGATCACGTCGCCGTCCTCCTCGGCGCGCCCCACCGCCTCGCGGGCCAGCGTCAGCGCCCGGTCCACCTCGCCGCCGGCGGCCTCCGCGAGCGAGGTGAGCATCGCGCTCGCGGCCTCCCCGATCCCGGTGTCCCGCGCCAGCCGGAGGCTCTCCCGCGCCAGGTCGAGGGCCCGCCCGCAGTGCCCGGCCCGCAGCTCGGTCTCGGCGAGCCCGCGCAGGAAGTGGACCTCGGCCTCGACCATGCCGCGCCGCCGTGCCTCGCGCAGCAGGGCGCTGACCGTCTTGCGGGCCTCGCCCAGCTGGTCGCTCATGACCAGCCAGCGGAACCGTACGGCGCCCGCGCCGTTGTGGTCGCACGCCACCCGGGGGTCCTGGGGTTCCTTCAGCGCCCGCTTGATCGTCGCCGGGGCGTCCGGATGCCCCATCAGCGTCTCCGCCTGGGCCTGGAAGGCCAGCCCCAGCAGCTCGTTGCGCCGATCCCC
Source organism: Streptomyces sp. NPDC001156 (assembly GCF_053598275.1). Classification (NCBI taxonomy): domain Bacteria; kingdom Bacillati; phylum Actinomycetota; class Actinomycetes; order Kitasatosporales; family Streptomycetaceae; genus Streptomyces; species Streptomyces sp. NPDC001156. The sequence continues at coordinate 180,798 of NZ_JBSFJX010000002.1, forward strand.
GGCCCGCGCCGCCAGATCCGCGGCGAGCGCGCCCTCCTCCCGCGCTCGCTCGAAGTCGCCCTCCACGAGGAGTGCACGCCAGGCGAGTTGGTAGTGCACCAGGGTGAGCAGGCGCGGGTCGTCGCCCGCGTCCGCGAGCGCCTGCGGGAAGACCGAGTCGACCTCGGCCATCGCGTGTCCGGCGGCGTCGATCACGACCATCCAGGCCCGTACCCGGTCCGCCGGTTCGGTCGCTTGGGCCAGCACCTCGTGGGCGATGTCCCGGGCGAAGTCCGTCTCTCCCGCGGTCAGCGCGTCCTCGGCGGCCTGCAACCGCCGTGTGTCCGGGCCCGGGACGGCGTCGCCGGGAGTGTGCCGGGCCGCGAGCAGTCCGAGCCCCGCCGCCACCGAGGGGGCGCCCCGGTCCCGGGCGGCGGCCGCGGCCTCGCCGAGGCGTTCGGCCACATGGGGGTCGGTGCCGGTGGTGGCCAGCGCGAGATGCCGGGCCCGCTCGATCGGATCGGCGGCCGCCGTGGCCAGCGCGGCGTGCGCGCCGCGCCGCTCCTCCGGGCTCGCCTGGGCGTACAGCGCCGCCGATATCAGCGGGTGCGCGAACCGTACTCCCGGCGTGTCCCGCTCCGTCCCCAGCAGCCCGAGCGCGGCGGCCTGCGCGGTCTCCGCCTCGGCGTTCTGTCGGCCGGCCGCGCGCAGCAGGGCGAGGGTGGGCCGTGCCCCGGCGCTCGCCACGAGCAGGGTGCAGCGCGCCTCCGCGGACAGCGCCTCCAGCCGGCTCAGGACCAGGGCACGCAGCGAGGTCGGCACCGGCAGCGGCTCACCGGGTCTCGGGGGCCTCGAGCTCTCGGCGAGGGCACGACCGAGCTCCAGCGCGAACAGCGGATTGCCGCCGCTGGTGCGGTGGATGTCCCTGACGGTGGAGCGGGGCAGGCCGGTGTAGCCGCGATGGTCGAGCAGTTCGGCGACGTGGGTGCGGGAGAGCGGGTTGACCCGGACCGCGAGCGTGTCCGGCGGGGACGTGCCCAGGTAGCGGTCGTGCTCCTGGGCCTGCGGTTCGTTGTGCGTGCGCACCGCGCACAGCAGTTGCACCGGCGTGCCGCCCAGGCGCCGGGCGGCGAAGCCCAGCAGCTCGGTGCTTGCCGGATCCAGCCACTGCAGGTCGTCGGCGACGATCAGTACGGGGCCGCGGGCGGCGAGCGCGCGCAGAGTGGACAGGACCGCGAGCCGCAGCGCGAGTCCGTCCCGTTGCAGCGTGGACTCGCCGCGGCCGGTGAGTGCGGATTCCAGGGCGGTGCGCTGAGGGGCGGGGAGCTGAGAGGCGACCTCGTCCACCACGAGACCGAGCAGGTCGGCGAGGGCCAGGAAGGGGAGATGGGATTCGGACTGGGTCGCCGAGCAGCGCAGGACGGTGCGCACGGTTTCACCGTATTCGGCGGCCAGCGCGCGCAGCACCGTCGACTTTCCTATTCCGGCCGGGCCGTGCACCAGCACACTGCCCCCGGCGGCGAGCTGCTCGCGCGCTCCGGCGAACAGCTCCTCCCGGCCGATGACCAGGTCGGGGCGGGGTCGGGCAGGCTCCTTGAAGTCCCGTCGCACGGTCACCGCTCCCTCCGTGTGTCGTGTCCTGGCCAATATTAGGCAGTGGGTCTTTGAAATTCGGACGGACGATGTGGTGAGGGAAATAACAGCGGGCCAGTACAAGGGAATTCAGTTCGGTCTTGAACGAATGGAGAGCCGACAATCCGGGCGAGGGCACGAAGCGCGGGTGGGTGCCGGTCCACCGGGAGTCACGGGGGAGGAGCTGCCGCAAGCCGGCCCGGGGCCTACGGCAGGACTCCGGCCCGGCGCGCCGCCACCACCGCCTCCCACCTGGTGTGCGCACCCAGCTTCCGCATCGCGGACCGCAGATAGCCCTTCACGGTCTCCGGGCGCAGCCCCAGCCGTTCCGCGGCCATCGCATTGGTCGACCCGACCGCCAGGCACGACAGGACGTCCACCTCCCGCGGGGACAGACCCGCGGTCCGCGCCCCGGAGCCGGGTGACGCCGCGCCCGCCAGGCGCCCGCAGACCTCGAGGATCTCGGCCCGCAGCGCCGGGTCCTCGATGCGCCCGGCCAGCGTCCGCAGCACGCCGTGGGCCTCACGGACCTGCTCCCAGGCCGCGCCCGCCGGCGCCGACGGCTCCCGTACGGCCGCCAGCACGGCCTGTGCCTCGTCCCGTGCGACCAGAGCCTGCTCCACGTCCCGTGCCGCCTCCACGGCCGCGTTCAGTGTGCGGTCGCCCAGCGGCTGCGCGGTCCGCAGGGCGCCGTACAGCACACCGCGCACCCGGCGCCGTACGACGACCGGGATCGCCAGCACGGACTTGAGGCCTTCCGTCGCCACCGCCACGTCGTACTCGTGAGTGATCTGCCGGGAGGCCGAGTAGTCGGTCACCGCGCACGGCCGGGACAGGGCGACCACCTTGCCGCCCAGGCCGTTGCCGGAGACCACGGCGAGCGAGCTGAGCGCCGTGGTGGCGGTGCCGCTGAGTTCGCTGATCCGTATCTGCGGCCGCCCGGACTCCACCAGGCCCCCGAAGGCGACCGGCAGCCCCGTGGCGCGCCGCAGCCGCACCAGCGCGCCCCGTACCTCCACCGCCTCGGCTGCGTCAGCTGCCACGTGCTCAACCCTTCATCGCGGCGCACCCCCGTTCGGGGGTGGTGGGACCTCCATCACGGATTACACGATGCTAGGTGGCTGTCCGGCAATGAGGAGGACACATGACGGCGAACACCGACGCGACGGAAGCGTTCCGGACCGCGCGGGACTTTCTGCTCGCTCACCGGGATGACTACGCCACGGCCTATGAGGGCTTCCGCTGGCCGCGTCCGGCGAACTTCAACTGGGCGCTCGACTGGTTCGACGTCATCGCGGACGGCAACGACCGCACGGCCCTGCACATCGTGGAGGAGGACGGCACCAGCACCCGGCTCACCTTCGCCGAGATGTCCGAGCGCTCCGACCGGGTGGCGAACCGGCTGCGCGCGTGGGGAGTGCGGGCCGAGGACCGCGTCCTCGTCATGCTCGGCAACCAGGCCGAGCTGTGGGAGACCGCGCTGGCCGCGATGAAGCTGCGCGCGGTGGTCATCCCGGCCACCCCGCTGCTCGGACCGGCGGACCTGCGCGACCGCGTCGAGCGCGGCCGGGTCCGGCATGTGCTCGTACGCGCCGAGGACACCGCGAAGTTCGACGAGGTGCCGGGCGACTACGGCCGGATCGCGGTGGGGGGCGCGCCCGAGGGCTGGCGGGCGTACGAGGAGGCATACGCGGCCGACGCCCGGTTCGAGCCGGACGGCCCCACCCATGCCGACGACCCGCTGATGCTCTACTTCACCTCGGGCACCACCGCCCGCCCCAAGCTGGTCGAGCACACCCATGTCTCGTACCCGATCGGCCACCTGGCCACGATGTACTGGATCGGCCTCAAGCCCGGGGACGTGCACCTCAACATCTCCTCGCCGGGCTGGGCCAAGCACGCCTGGTCCAATCTCTTCGCGCCGTGGAACGCGGAGGCGACGGTCTTCCTGCACAACTACACCCGCTTCGACGCCCCCCGGCTGATGGCCGAGATGGACCGCGCGGGCGTGACGACCTTCTGTGCCCCGCCGACCGTGTGGCGCATGCTCATCCAGGCCGACCTCACCCAGCTGCGCACCCCGCCGCGCGAGGCGGTCGCCGCAGGAGAGCCGCTCAACCCCGAGGTCATCGAGCAGGTGCGGCGCGCCTGGGACGTGACCATCCGGGACGGCTTCGGCCAGACGGAGACGGCCGTGCAGGTGTCCAACAGCCCCGGCCAGGCGCTGAAGACCGGCTCCATGGGCCGTCCCAGCCCGGGATTCCGCGTGGAACTGCTGGACCCGGTGACCGGGGTGCCGGGCGCGCAGGAGGGCGAGATCGCGATCGACCTGTCCGCCGATCCCGTCGGTGTGATGACCGGCTACCACGGCGACCCCGACCGCACGGCGGAGGCCATGGCGGGCGGCTTCTACCGGACGGGGGACATCGGCTCGCGGGACGAAGAAGGGTACATCACCTATATCGGGCGCGCGGACGATGTCTTCAAGGCCTCCGACTACAAGATCTCCCCCTTCGAGCTGGAGAGCGCGCTGCTCGAGCACGAGGCGGTGGCCGAGGCGGCCGTGGTGCCCGCGCCGGACGAGCTGCGGCTCGCCGTTCCCAAGGCCTACGTCGTGCTCGCCGCCGGCTGGGAGGCGGGCCCGGACGCCGCGAAGGTCCTCTTCGAGCACTCGCGTGAGGTCCTCGCCCCCTACAAGCGCATCCGGCGTCTGGAGTTCGGAGAACTGCCCAAGACCGTCTCCGGCAAGATCCGCCGGATCGAGCTGCGCGAGGCCACCGCGGCGGGCTCGGCACACGAGTACCGCGAGGAGGACTTCCGGTGACGGAGCTGTCGTACACGCACGGGACCAGCACCACGCCGCTGCTCGGCAACACCATCGGCGCCAACCTCGACCGTGCGATCGCCGCCCACCCCGACCGCGAGGCCCTTGTGGACGTGCCGTCCGGACGTCGCTGGACTTACGCGGAGTTCGGCGCCGCCGTCGACGAGGTGGCCCTCGGGCTGCTCGCCAAGGGTGTCGGCAAGGGGGACCGGGTCGGCATATGGGCGGTCAACTGCCCCGAGTGGGTGCTGGTCCAGTACGCCACCGCGCGCATAGGCGCGATCATGGTGAACATCAACCCCGCCTACCGGGCCCACGAGCTGGAGTATGTGCTCAGGCAGTCCGGGGTCTCGCTGCTGGTCGCCTCCCTGGCCCACCGCACCAGCGACTACCGCGTCCTGGTGGACCAGGTCCGCGGCCGCTGCCCCGAGTTGCGCGAGACGGTCTACATCGACGACCCGTCCTGGGAGGTGCTGACCGCCGGCGCGGCTTCGGTGCCGCGCGAACGACTCGTGTCCGCGGCGGACGGGTTGAGCTGCGACGAGCCGGTCAACATCCAGTACACCTCGGGCACCACCGGGTTCCCCAAGGGCGCCACGCTCTCGCACCACAACATCCTGAACAACGGCTACTGGGTGGGCCGTACGGTCGGCTACACCGAGCAGGACCGGGTGTGTCTTCCCGTGCCCTTCTACCACTGCTTCGGCATGGTGATGGGCAACCTCGGCGCCACCTCGCACGGCGCGTGCATCGTCATCCCGGCGCCGTCCTTCGAGCCGGCGGCCACGCTGCGGGCGGTGCAGCAGGAGCGCTGCACGTCTCTGTACGGGGTGCCGACGATGTTCATCGCGGAGCTGAACCTGCCCGACTTCACGTCGTACGACCTGTCGTCCCTGCGCACCGGCATCATGGCGGGCTCCCCGTGCCCGGTCGAGGTGATGAAGCGGGTGGTCGCCGAGATGCACATGGAGGAGGTGTCCATCTGCTACGGCATGACGGAGACCTCGCCGGTGTCCCTGCAGACGCGGATGGACGACGACCTGGAGCACCGCACCGGAACGGTCGGCCGGGTCCTGCCGCACATCGAAGTCAAGATCGTCGACCCGGTGACCGGTGTGACCCTGCCGCGCGGCTCGGCGGGCGAACTGTGCACCCGCGGCTACAGCGTGATGCTCGGCTACTGGAACGAGCCCGAGAAGACCGCGGAGGCCGTCGACTCCGGCCGCTGGATGCACACCGGTGACCTCGCGATGATGCGCGAGGACGGCTACGTCGAGATCGTCGGCCGCATCAAGGACATGATCATTCGTGGTGGGGAGAACATCTACCCGCGTGAGATCGAGGAGTTCCTGTACGCGCATCCGAAGATCGCCGACGTCCAGGTGGTCGGTGTCCCCCACGAGCGGTACGGGGAGGAGGTCCTCGCCTGTGTCATCCCGCGCGACCCGGCCGATCCGCCCACTCTGGAGGAGCTGCGGGCCTACTGCGACGAACAGCTCGCGCACTACAAGATCCCGAGCAGGGTGCAGATCCTCGACTCCTTCCCGATGACGGTCTCGGGCAAGGTGCGCAAGATCGAGCTGCGCGAGACCTACGGCGAGTGAGCCGGCGCTCGGCGCGCCGGATGTGCGGCCGGCCTCGGGGTGATCAGCCGCGGCCGGCGGCCAGTTCGTCGGCCGGGCTGTTCACCGGCTGCGGCGTGCCCGTGAGATCGAGGACGAACAGGGCTACGCCGAGGCGGTTCGCGACGCTGCGCGCGTCGTCGTCGTATCCGGCGAGGGAGAAGTACGCGCAGCGGACCGACTCCGACATGGCGGTCAGCCACAGGCACTCCACGTCCCGCGGTGCGGCCGGGCGCGGCGTCGGGTCCACCTGCGCCAGGATTCCGCGTGCCGCGAGTCCTATCCCGTTGGGCGGCCGCTGGGCGGCGCGCCGGACGTCCCGGTAGCCGAGCCTGCGCAGATAGAGCGCGGTGGCGGTGACGGCGTCCCGCGGGGTGCGGATGGCGACGGGCCGGAAGCCGGTCGGGGACGACTCCCGCCCGGTGCCGTGTTGCGTTGTGATGCTGCTCCTCTGGGACCGAAGACCCGGGTCCGGGACGTCGTCCGGATGCGACCGGGCCGAGGGGTCGGCCGGTCGCGGCCCCCCGTGCAGCGGAATCCGCAGGACCGCTCCGCACGGGCAGCCCAGTTCCGGCTGCGGCCACTGGTCCTCGCGGGCGCACCTGGCGCAGCGGACCGTGACCCATTCCTCGTCCCATGTGCGGTGAGTGATCACGAAGGGCGTGGAACAGCGGCTCAGCGGCGGTGCCACGGGTGCGCCGCAGGGGCAGGGATAGGCCGGCGCGGTGTAGAGGTGCTCGCGTCGGCAGGCCGGACAGTGCACCGGCACGCTCTCGGGCATGGCCCACTCCAAGGCGATCGGGACAGCGCTCCCATCGTGCTCCTGCACAGCCCTTTTTGTCCTGGGCTTCGGCCGCTTCGCCGGGTCGGTGACCGTCCCGGTCACCCTCTCTTGACGGTCTTCTGCCTCCCACCTACATTGATTCCAGATAGTAGAATTAAATTTCCGCATTACGGAAGTGCTCACCGCGGGGCGTGACGGGAGCGCGAGTCCGACAGCCGAAGCAGGAGTACTCAATGGCTCGTATGACCGCTGCCCGAGCGGCAGTCGAGATCCTCAAGCGCGAGGGCGTCAGCGACGCCTTCGGGGTCCCGGGTGCGGCGATCAACCCCTTCTACGCGGCCCTCAAGGCTTCCGACGGCATCCGCCACACCCTGGCCCGCCATGTCGAGGGCGCCTCCCACATGGCGGAGGGCTACACCCGGACGCGCCCGGGCAACATCGGCGTCTGCGTCGGCACTTCGGGTCCGGCCGGGACCGACATGATCACCGGCCTGTACTCCGCGACCGGTGACTCGATCCCGATCCTCTGCATCACCGGGCAGGCGCCGACCGCCGTCATCCACAAGGAGGACTTCCAGGCCGTCGACATCGCGTCGATCGCGGCGCCGGTCACGAAGATGGCCGTCACCGTCCTGGAGGCGGCGCAGGTCCCGGGCGTCTTCCAGCAGGCCTTCCATCTGATGCGCTCGGGCCGGCCGGGCCCCGTCCTCATCGACCTCCCGCTCGATGTCCAGCTCACCGAGATCGAGTTCGACCCGGAGACGTACGAGCCGCTGCCGGTCTACAAGCCCGCGGCGACCCGCGCCCAGATCGAGAAGGCGATGGCGCTGCTCAACGCCTCCGAGCGCCCGCTCGTCGTGGCCGGTGGCGGGGTCATCAACGCCGACGCCGCCGAACTGCTCGTCGAGTTCGCGGAACTGACGGGTGTTCCGGTCGTGCCGACCCTGATGGGATGGGGCGTCATCCCCGACGACCACGACCTGAACGCCGGAATGGTCGGCCTGCAGACCTCGCACCGCTACGGCAACGCGACGTTCCTGGAGTCCGACTTCGTCCTCGGCATCGGCAACCGCTGGGCCAACCGGCACACCGGCCGGCTCGACGTCTACACGGCGGGCCGTACGTTCGTCCACGTCGACATCGAGCCCACCCAGATCGGCAGGATCTTCGCCCCCGACTACGGCATCGCCTCCGACGCCAAGGCGGCCCTGGAGCTGTTCGTCGTGGCGGCCCGGGAGTCGAAGGCCGCTGGCGAACTGCCCGACCGCTCGGCCTGGGCGGCCGCCGCGCAGGAGAAGAGGGCAAGGCTCCAGCGCCGTACGCACTTCGACGACATCCCGATCAAACCGCAGCGCGTCTACGAGGAGATGAACAAGGCCTTCGGCCCCGAGACCCGGTATGTCTCCACCATCGGTCTCTCACAGATCGCCGGCGCCCAGATGCTGCACGTCTTCCGGCCGCGCCACTGGATCAACTGCGGTCAGGCGGGCCCCCTCGGCTGGACCGTCCCCGCCGCCCTCGGCGTCGCCAAGGCCGACCCGGAAGCGTCCGTGGTCGCCCTCTCCGGCGACTACGACTTCCAGTTCATGATCGAGGAGCTCGCCGTCGGGGCCCAGCACAGGATCCCGTACATCCATGTCCTGGTGAACAACGCCTACCTCGGCCTGATCCGCCAGGCGCAGCGGGCGTTCGAGATCGACTTCCAGGTGAGCCTGGAGTTCGAGAACGTCAATGCGCCGGAGTTGGGCGTCTACGGCGTCGATCATGTGAAGGTCGCCGAGGGCCTCGGCTGCAAGGCGATCCGGGTGACCGACCCGAACGAACTGGGTGCCGCCTTCGAGCACGCCAAGAAGCTCGCCGCCGAGTACCGGGTGCCGGTCGTCGTCGAGGCGATCCTCGAGCGCGTCACCAACATCTCGATGTCGACCACCAACGACATCAGCCAGGTGGTCGAGTTCGAGGAGATCGCGACCGAGCCCGGCCACGCGCCGACCTCCATCAAGACGCTGAAGGTCTGATCGGATCGCCGCAAGGGGCGGCCGGGGTGTACGACCGGCCGCCCCGCACGGCTGTCCTCATGCCATCCCGCAGCCGCCGCTGTCCCCGCTGCCGCCCGTTGAGCCCCATCCCGGCCGGAGCTCCAGCTCGGTGGTCCCGGCGCGCCCGACGAGCCCTGCCGCACGGGCGAAGCGCGGCACGAGCGAGGTCAGTGCCTGGTCGCCGTACAGCGCGACGGCGAGCAGCAGTTCGTCGTTCGTGAGCCCCGTCCTGGACTCGGGAAGCGGGTCCCGGGCGCGCAGGGACCGCAGAGTGCGCCGTGCCGTCCATGTGGGGCCGGGCGGGAAGGCGCGCAGCAGTCCGGCTTCCCTGAGTCCGCGGCGCACCTCGGTCAGCGCGCTTCGCACGCCCCGCCGGTCCAGCAACTGCCCCATCCCCGCGGTCCGGTAGAGCGCGGAGTGCACGGCCTTCGTCAGTGCCGGAACGGCCTGCTCCGGGTCGTTGAGGGCCCCCGTGGTCCGCATCGTCGCGGGCCGCCCGGGTCCGACGGCGCCCCGCAGGTGCAGCGTGAGCACGGCGACCGTGACGGCGGCGCGGGGACCACCCCGTAGAAACGCGATCTCGTGCGGCTCCAACCGGATCGTCGACGTGGTGTCCATAGGGTCCCCCGAACGAGTCGGGGCCCGCCGCCCCCGTGCCGGCGGGCCCCGTGTGCCGAGAATGTGCCCTCGGACTGGGGTAGTTGAAGCCTTTTGAACAGTGTTCAGAGGTTGATTTGAGGATTGCGTAGCCGGAGTACGCACGCAGGCGTAAGCGCTCTCATTCGGCGTCGAGGTCCGACAGTCCCGGCCAGTCGTCGGGTCCTCCGCCCTGCCAGTCGATGAGGTCGCCCTCCTCGACCTCGATGCGGTCCAGATCGGCCATGCGCAGGATCTCGACGACGTCGTCCAGGTGGCTGGCGATCCCGAGCGTCACGTCGCCCTCGGTGACCCGCCGCGATCCGTCGAGGGCCGGGGGGTGCACCACGATGTGCGGAAATTCCGTTGGCTGCTCCATGCCTTCAGCCTCCTGCCACCGGGCCGGATCCGCACCCGGGCACACCGAGAGCGCCGGATACGGGACATCGTGCATCCGGCGCTCTCGGTCGTACGCGGGCCGGGACCGCGGCGGGCGCGACGGTCCCGGGGGCCTGCCTCCCTCTGGTCGGGAGCAAGACGCCCGGGGCCTTCGCCACCGCACTGGCTCGCACGCCACCGCGGTCCCGGTCCCGCTCTCCGCCGATCCGGGCGACCACCCCTCATCCGGGTCGCTCGGTGGTGGCGGGTCTCGCACCCGTCTCCTGACCCCTCGTCAGGAGACGGCCGTGGTCGCGGGCGGCCTGCGTGGGGCCGCCGGCGACGGTCGTGCCGTGCGGCGGCTGGTTCCGGGCCGCGGCGGCGCCTGGGCGCGACAGGACAGGTGTCGGCGCCGGCGCGGCCCGGGGTCTTGGAGGGATCAGGCCTGTGTGCCGGAGAGACGTTCCACCGCCCGCAGCAGGGCCGAGTGGTCGAGCCCGCCGTCGCCCTGTGCACGCAGAGCGGCGACCAGCTGGGCGACCACGGCGCCCACCGGCAGGACCGCACCCACGGAGCGGGCCGCGTCCGTGACGATGCCCATGTCCTTGTGGTGCAGGTCGATACGGAAGCCCGGCTTGAAGTCGCGGTTCAGGAAGTTGTCCTTCTTCCGGGCCAGCACAGTGGAGCCCGCCAGCCCGCCGCCCAGGACCTCCAGGGCGGCCCTCAGGTCCACGCCCGACTTCTCCAGGAACACCACGGCCTCGGCGCACGCCTGGATGTTGACGGCGACGATCAGCTGGTTCGCGGCCTTCACCGTCTGGCCCGAGCCGTGCGGTCCGCACAGGACGACAGTCTTGCCGAGCGCCTCGAAGACCGGCCGGGCCGCGTCGAAGTCGGCCTGTTCACCGCCGACCATGATGGACAGCACGGCCTCGACCGCGCCGGCCTCGCCACCGGAGACCGGGGCGTCGAGGACACGGATGTTCTTGTCCCGGGCGGCCGCGGCGAGGTCGATCGAGGTCTGCGGAGTGATCGAGGACATGTCGATCAGCAGGGCGCCGGGCCGCGCGTTCTCGAGGATGCCGTCCGGGCCGTACGCGACGGCCTCGACCTGTGGCGAGGCGGGCACCATCGTGATCACCACGTCGGCGTCCCGCACGGCCTCGGCGATCGAACCCGCCGCGGTGCCGCCGGCGGCGGTCAGCCGGTCAAGCTTCTCCTGTTCCAGGGTGTAGCCGGTGACGTGGTAACCCGCCTTGATCAGGTTCTCCGACATGGGGGAGCCCATGATGCCGAGGCCGATCCAGGCGATCTTGGGGAGGGTGCTGGTCATGAGGGGGCCTCTCTGACTGCTCTGGTGTCTCAGTGGGGTGGCGCTCAGCGGGAGGAGCGGGCCTCGACCGGCAGCCACGCGAAGGTCTCGGTGCTCGGCTTGTCCCCCGGCTTGTACTCCAGGCCGACCCGGCCCGTGTAGCCGGACTTCGCGAGCTGGTCGAGGAGGTCCTCCAGCGGGAGCGAACCCGTGCCGGGGGCGCCGCGACCGGGGTTGTCGGCGATCTGGACGTGGCCGGTCCTGGACGCGTACCGCTCGATCACCGACGGGAGGTCCTCGCCGTTCATGGACAGGTGGTAAAGGTCCATCAGGAACCGCGCGTTGCCGAGGCCTGTGGCCTCATCGACCTGGTCGGCGATCGCAACGGCGGCCGGGGCCGACACCAGCGGATAACGGGGCGACTCGGGCCTGTTCAGCGCCTCGATCAGCAGGACCGCCCCGATCCGGTCGGCGGCGCGGGCCGCGAGGACCAGGTTCTCCAGAGCGAGCGCGTCCTGCTCGGCCGGGTCGGCGCCGTCGACGCGGTTGCCGTACAGCGCGTTGAGCGCCCGGCAGCCCAGCGCCTCGGCGAAGTCCGCCGCCACATCGATGTTGGCGCGGAACTTCTCCGACTCCTCGCCGGGGACCGACAGGGCGCCGCGGTCGGGGCCCGGCAGCTGTCCCGCGTAGAAGTTGAGGCCCGTGAGCAGGACGCCCGCGTCCTCGATCGCCTTCCTCAGGGCGTCGAGTTCCGAGCGCTCCGGGGTGGGTGAGTCGGTCCAGGGCCACCACAGCTCGGCCGCGGTGAAGCCGGCCGCGGCGGCGGCCGCGGGCCGCTCCAGGAGCGGGAGTTCCGTGAAGAGGATCGACAGGTTGACGGTGAAGCGCTGGTCTGCGAATCCCATCGGGGCGGGGCTCCCTTCCCTCCAGCGGTGCTTCCGTGCTGAAGCCCAGGATCACTGTTATTCCGTATTACGGAAGAAGATTTCTGCTTAGTGGAAGACTGCCTCCGGTGAGGGGTAAGTGTCAAGAGAGCTCACGAAAAGTGCCCCCGCGCGAACTGCGCGAGGGCACCGCCGTGTGCGGAGGCGAGGGCCTGCCGGCGTGGGTCAGAGCGCGTCCACGGCACTCACCTTCCAGCCCCCGGAGGTACGGGTGAGCGTCATCCGCACCCGGTTCAGGTCGAGGCGGGACCCCGACACCTGGGTGCTCCGGGTGACCTGGTTGACGAACAGCAGCACCACGACCCGGTCCGGTGCGGCCGACACCACGGAGGCCGCGGGGGCACCGCCCGTGGGCGCCGCCACCGTCGCCTTCACCACTCCGTGGTACTTCGTCGCGGTCGGTCCGACCACCGTCGTCGTGGTCTTGAGGTACTGGTCGCGGAAGGCGCCGGTCAGGCAGGCGCGGGCGCGCGCGAAGTCCCGGTCCAGATGCCGGTAGTCGTACGACAGCACGACCGGTGCCGCCTTCTGCGCGGCCGCGAGAGCCTCCTCGCGTGCCCGTTCGGCCTGTCGGCCCTCCCGGTACTGCCAACCGAGGACGGCGGCGGCCACCAGGCCCGCCACCAGCAGCACGCAGAGCGCCACGGTGAGCAGCCCGGTACCGGACCACCGGGCGGGCGTGCCCTCCTCCGGCCTCTCCTCGGCGGATTCCTGCGACGGCTCCGGCGGGTCCGCCCAGCCGTTCGACGGGGCCTCGATGAGCAGGGTGCGCCCGGAGCGCCGCTCCTCGGCCCGCGGTGCCTCGTCGGCGGGGCCTTCCGCCCCGAGGGCACCGTGCTGTTCCGGGCGCGCCGGCCGTCCGGCGCGCTTGGCCGCCGCGCGGGCGGCCGCGGACATGGTGCGGCGGGCCGGTGAGCCGGCGCCGCGGACTCGGGAGCTCGGGTTCGCCACGGTGTCTCTCCTCACTGATATGGCCTGGCGGATCGCGAGACGGCCTGCTCAGCCCACGAACGCGACGTCGGAGGTCAGCCAGCGGCCGCGCTCGCGCACGAGGTCGAGCTGCAGCCGGTAGGTGCGCGCTTGTCCCTGGGGCGCGGCGGTGTTGGTCACCTTGCTGTCGGCGACGACCAGGACCCGGGCCGAGCGGTCGTCCGAGCGCACGATCCCCGCCTCGAGGACCTGCCCCTCGGACACCGACTTGTTCTGCGCGACGAGCTTCGTCAATTCCCCCGTCTGCGCGGCGAACTGCTTCTTGAAGTCGCCGGTGGCGCCGTCGAGCACGTTCCCGCTGTCCTCGCGGTAGTGCCGGTAGTCGAGCGAGGTGAAGTTCAGCGCCGACTGGCGGGCCGCCGCCAGGATGTCCTGTCTGCGCTGCTCCACCCCGCGCTGGTCGGCGAGGCGCACGCCCAGCCAGGCCGACAGCGCGACGGTCAGCACGGTCACGGCGACGAGTCCCGCGGACAGCGCCCTGCGGCCGCCCCCGCTCATGCCATCGGTCCCACGAGCAGCCATTGCCACGACTCCTTTCCGAAGACGGTCTGTTCGCCGCCCGTCGAGCCGATCTCGACGGGCGTTCCGTCCGGGCCGGTGGCGGTGCCGGTCTCCGGGTCGTACGGGGTGACGTACGCGGACTGGTTCGCGCTGCCCGAACCGGACGACGCACCAGGGGCGTTCTGCGCGCCGCGCACCGAGGTCTTGCTTCCACGCGGCGCCGTGCAGCGGGCGCCGGTGTTTGCCGGGCGTGTGCTGGTGTCGGCGGGGTCACGTCGCCGCGTTCCGTAGCCCTGGGTGCAGGCGGGCGGATCGTCCACGTTCACGACGAGCCCGAAGTGGGTGGTGCCGTCGCCCGGGACGACGGTGTAGCTGCCCGCGACCACCACCGGGAAGGTGACCAGGGCCTGCTCCACGCCGGGCAGCCGCGCCACGGTGACCTGGCCGCCGCTGATGAGGTTGGCCAGCAGGACCGGCAGATCCAGCCGGGTGGACTTCAGCAGGGAGTCGACCTGCTGCGCGGCGGGCGCCGTGTTGCCGATCAGCCGGCGCAGGTCACCGTCGCTGGACTTCAACCGGTCGGTGAGCGCGGCCAGATCGCGCGAGAACGACTTGATGGCCGAGCCCTCGTCGGCTTGCGTCTTGAGCACCTTCCGCGAGTCCTCGATCAGCGACACCGTCTGCGGGAGCGAGTCGGTCGCCGACTCCACGAGCTCGTTGCCGGAGTCCACCAGACGGCTCAGCCGCGGCCCGGTGCCGGAGAAGGCCTTGCCCAACTCGTCGACGGTGGTGCGCAGATCGTCCTTGCCGACCGAGTTCACCAGCCGGTCCAGGCTGAGGACGAGGTCGGTGACGGGCAGCGGTACCCGGGTCCGGCTGCGCGGGATGGGGCTGCCGTCCATCAGATAGGGGCCGTCGGACCGTCGCGGCTGCAGGTCGACGTACTGCTCGCCCACCGCGGAACGGTCGGCGACCACCGCCAGGGTGTCGGCAGGGATCCGTGGTGCACCGTCCTCGATCTCCAGAGGTACCGAAACCCCGGAGCCGTTCAGACGCAGATCGCCCACGCGGCCCACCGGGACCCCGCGATAGGTGACCTCGGCGCCGGGGAAGATGCCCCCGGACTCCGCGAAGTCGGCCGTCACCGTGTAGCCCCGGCCGAGGAGGTCGTCGGCAAGGCCGGTGTACTCGGCGCCCACGTACGACACCCCGACGGCGGTGACGGTGGCGAAGGCGAGCAGCTGGGCCTTGATCGTACGTGTGATCACGGCTGTATCCCCTTCAGCATGAGCTCGGCCAGGGCGAGGTCGATCCCCGGCGGGAGGCCCCGTGTGTCCCCTTCGGCGCCGTAGGCGGCGGTGCACACCGGTGGGCACAGCACATCGCCGCCGCCCGCCGGAGGGGAGGGCGGGGTGGGTGCCGAGGGTGCCTTGGGGAGGCCGGGGACGCTGGGCAGTGCCGTGGGCACCGGAATGGTCGGCACACCGGGAAGCGGGGGAACGCTCGGGGTCCCCGGCTTGCCCGATCCGCCGCCGCCCTTGCCGTTGCCGGGCTTCTTGGTGAGGTTGCCGTAGATGCCCGCCAGGTCGAGGTCGGCGGTGATCTTGAGGTTGACGTAGTCGCCCTTCACGGCGTCCGTCGCGTTGCGGGGGAACGGGTATGTCGTCAGCAATTCCAGGGAGTTGGGCAGATCGTCGCCCGCCTTGTTCAACTGCTGCAGGATCGGCCGCAGCTGCTTCAGGTTGGCGACGGTGTCGTCCCGCGAGGCGTTGACGACCTTGGTGCCGGCCGTGCCCAGCTTCGACAGCGCGGTGAGCATCTTCGTCAGGTCGCGGCGCTGGTCGGCGAGGACCTTCAGGGCGGGCGGTATCGCGTCGACGGCCTGCGCGATCGTCTTCTTCTCCGTCCCGAGCCGCTTCGCCAGCCGGTCGAGGCCCTCCAGCGCGCGGACGATCTGCGCGCGCTGCTCGTCCAGGCCGCCGAGGAACGTGTCGAGCTCCTTGAGCAGGGACGCGACCCGGTTCTCGCGGCCCTCCAGGGCCTTGTTCAGCTCCACGGTGATCGTCTTGAGCTGTGCCACACCGCCGCCGTTGAGAAGGGCGGACAGCGCGGACAGCACCTCCTCGATCTCCGCGTTGCGCCCGCTGCGGGACAGCGGGATCACATCGCCGTCGTGGAGCCGTCCGACGGGCGGGGTGCCGGCCGGCGCGGACAGCGCCACGTACTTCTCGCCGAGCATGCTGGTCTGGCGCAGGTCGGCGACCGCGTTGGCGGGCAGTTTCACCGAGTCGGCCACGCGCAGCCGCACCCGCGCGTGCCAGCCGTCCAGCTCCACCCTCTCGACGGCCCCCACGGTGACGTCGTTGACCTTGACCGCCGACTGCGGCACGAGATCGAGTACGTCCCTGAACTCGACCGTGACGTGGTAGGCGTGACCGTCCGCGGCGGCGCCGCCGGGCAGCGGGACGTCGTACCAGCCGTTGAAGTCGCACCCGGACAGCAGCAGGGAACCGGCCGCCGTCCAGGCGACCGCCCGGCCCGTGCGCAGCACGCTCATGCCCCCGCCCCCAGGATTCCGCCGAGGGTCCGGTCGACGCTGCCCGTCGCCGGCGGGGCAGCGGGAAGGTCGGGCAGCGAGTCGAAGAGCTTGTGCAGCTCCTTGCAGTCGGGGTTCTTGCCACCCGTGTCCCCGGTCGTCCTCAGCAGGGAGCACAGCAGGGACGCCGGGTCCTGCGGGCTCTGCGCGTTGTTGCGGGTGTCGAGGGTGCCGGCGGACGCGTTGTAGGCGTTCTCCAGGTTCGACAGACCCGTGGGAGCGACGTCCAAGAGCTCCTCCAATGCGGCCCGTTCGGTGACGAGGACCTTGGTGACCTTGCTGAGGCCCTCGACGTTCGACGTGAGTGATTTCTTGTTGTTCTTCACGAAGTCGGACACGTCGCCGAGCGCCGTACCCAGGTGCTTCAGTGCCACCGCCAGGTCCTCGCGCTCCCCTGCGAGCTGCTCCGCCACCTGGGCGAGGTCGTCGTTGAAGGACCGAACGCTCTTGTCGTCGGCCGCCAGCGCGGCCGTGAACACCTGAAGGTTGCGCACGGTGCCGAACAGGTCGCCCCGGCCGTCGGAGAGCGTGGTGAGCGCCTGTGAGAGGTCGTCGACCGCCCGGTTGAGGTTCGCGCCCTGGCCCTTGAGGTTGTCCGCGCTCACCCCGAGCAGCCGAGACAAGGAGCCGTCCTTGTTCGCGCCCTTCGGGCCGAGCGCATCGGCCGTGGTGTGCAGGCTGTCGTAGATGCGGTCCAGCTCGACGGGGACGGCCGTGCGCGACTCGGGGATCACGTCGCCGCTGCGCAGCACCGGGCCCTTGCGGTACACCGGCAGCAGCTGGACGTAGCGGTCGCTGACCACCGAGGAGTTGATGATCGCGGCCCGGGCGTCCGCGGGTACCTTGCGGCCCTCGTCGAACTCCAGATCCACCCGCACCCGGCCGCCCTCCGGGGTGATCTTCTCGACCTCGCCGACGCGCACGCCGAGGACGCGGACGTCGGAGCCGGGGTAGATGCCTACCGTGCGCGGGAAGTACGCCGTGACGCGGACGGTGCGGGAGCGCGGCCACAGCGCGACGGTGAGCGCGGCGACGACGGCGAGCGCGGTGAGCAGCACCAGGGCGCGCCGGACGGAGAAGCGGCCGGTCATCGCGAACCTCCCGTTCGCGGCACCACCGGGGCGGCGACCAGGTTCTGGACGTAGGAGTCGAACCAGCGTCCGTTGCCGAGGGTGTTGGTGAAGACCCGGATGTAGGGCGCGAGCAGCTTGACGCTCCGGTCGAGGCTCGCCTGGTTGCGTTCCAGCATCCTGACGAACGTGTTGAGGTTGCTGAGCGCGGGTCCAATCTCCTTGCGGTTGTCCTCGACCAGACCCGACAGCTCGATGCCCAGCAGGGCGGAGCTCTTGAGCAGGGTGTGGATCGCCGCGCGCCGCCTGCTGATCTCCTTGAACAGTTCGTCGCCGTCCTTCACCAGTGCGGAGACGTCCTTCGTGTGGTCGGCCAGCACCCCGGTGACCCCGTTCGCGTGCTGCAGGAGCCCGCGCAGGGCCTCGTCGCGCGAGGCGACCGTCCGAGAGATCCTCGACAGCCCCTGGATGGACGCCCGCACTTCTTCGGGGGAGTCCTGGAAGGTGGTGGAGATGGTGTCCAGCGCCTTGGCGAGTTGCTGGGTGTCGACCTCCTCCGTCGTGGTGGTCAGATCGCTGAACGCCTGGACGACGTCGTACGCCGAGACCGTCCGCCCCAGCGGGATCTCTCTGCCCGGCTTCAGCCGGCCCGGCCCCTTCGGGTGCAGCGCCAGATACTTGGCGCCGAGGATCGTCTTCACCCGGATCGAGGCGCCGGTCGTGGTGCCCATCTCCGGGTCGCCCTTGACCTTGAAGGTGACCTTCACGTGGTCGCCCTCCAGATCGACACCCTCGACCTTGCCGACCTTGACGCCGGCGATCCGCACCTCGTCGCCCGGCTTGAGTCCTCCCGCCTCCGAGAAGGCGGCGCTGTACGTCCGGCCGTCGCCGATCAGCGGCAGGCTGTCGGCGTTGAACGCGGCGACGGTCAGCAGGGCGAGGACGGTGAGGCCGACCGCGCCGACCACGACGGGGTTCCGCTCCCGGAACGGCTTCAGCCGAGGCCTGCGCAGGCGGAGCTGGGGCAGCTTCGGCGGCAGGACATGCACCTTCACCAATGGTTCGGGGCGGCGGCTGCGGCCTCTGCGCGGAAGGAGCCCTGGCCTCGGCGGCTTCGGCGGCAGGACCCGTACCTTCACCCCCGGTTCGGGGCGCCGGGGCCCGTTCCTGCGCGGCGGCCGGATCCCCGGCAGCTTCGGGGGCAGGACACGCACCTTGACCAGGGGCTCGGGACGGCGGCGCCGGGTTCTGCCCGGCACGATGCGCTTGCTCATCCCCCGCACCTCGCCTGCGCCACGTGCATCTCGGGGGTCAGCACCTGCTTCGTCTTCGGCAGCACGATGCGGCCGTCGAAGTCGCACAGGTAGAAGTTGAACCACGAGCCGTAGGACGCCGTCCCCGTCAGCTCGTTGAGCTTGTTCGGCAGCCGCTTCAGCACGCCCTCCACGGTCTTCTCGTTCTTGTTCAGGGTTCCGGTCAGATCGGTCAGCCCGGCGATGTCGTCCTTCAGCGGCGGACGTGCGTCCTTCAGTAGCCCCGAGGTGGCGTCGGTGAGGTCGCCGATGCTCACCAGAGACTCCCCGATGGGCTTGCGGTCGGCGGACAGCCCGGAGATCACCCGCCGCAGTTGGGTGATCAGCCCGGAGAACCGGGCACCGCGCTTGTCGAGCGTCTCCAGCACGGTGTTGAGGTTGTCGATCACGGAACCGATCAGCTTGTCCCGCCCCGCGAGGGTCGTGGTCAGCGACGCCGTGTGTGCGAGCAGGCTGTTCACGGTTCCGCCCTCGCCCTGCAGGGTCCGGATGATCTCGGTGGCGAGCTGGTTGACGTCGTTCGGGCTGAGCGCGGCGAACAGCGGCTTGAAGCCGTTCAGCAGCGCGTTCAGGTCCAGCGCCGGCTGGGTCCGGGACAGTGGGATGGTGCCGCCGGGCCGCAGCCGGGTGCCCTCGCCCGGGCCCTCGGTCAGCGCGACGTAGCGCTGCCCCACCAGGTTGCGGTAGCGCACGACCGCGTGGGTGCCGGTGAGCAGCGGGCGGTCGGCGGCGACGGTGAAGGTGACCTCCGCCAGCGTCCGATCCGTGATCCGGATGCCTTCGACCTCGCCGACCCGCACCCCCGCCACCCGGATGTCGTCGCCGTCCTCGAGACCGGTGACGTCGCTGAACACCGCGTGGTACGTGTGCTTCGGGGTGAGGGAGACGCCCCCGATGGTGGCGGCGAGCAGGGCCGTCGCCGTGATCGTCACCAGCGCGAACAGGCTGAACTTGATCAGCGGTGCCGCGGTCCGGCGGGCTTGTGTCGTCCTCACGCGACGCTCACCGCCGTCCCGCGCGCCAGCGGTCCGAACAACAGGGTCGCGACGGGCGGCACGTCGTCCGCGGACACGCCCAGGACGGGGGCCACGAGCGAGCCGACGGCCCGCTGTTCGGCCGCGGTGGAGGACACGTCGACACCTCCGGGCAGCGCGCCGTCCGTACTGTCCGACGACGTACCGTCGTTGAGTTTTGGTTTCGGTCCGGGCACTTGCGGATGGGGCATGCCCCGGCAGCTCGGACCCGACCGCTCGGCGTAACGCGGCTCCTCACCGGGCCGGTACGCGCTTTGCGGGCGGACGGCCTCGAGGGTGATCCGCATCTCGCCGCCGCGGAACGCGTCCTGTGACGCCTGTTCCTGCCGGACCAGGCCGTTCAGCAGGCAGGGGTACTCGGGGGAGTAGCGGGCGAAGAGCTCCAGCGTGGGGCGGGAGACCCGGCCGAGGGTGATCAGCCGGTCGCCGTTCTTGTCGAGGAAGTCCCGCCCGGTGTCCGCGACCGTCGCGGTCGTGCGCAACGCAGCGGCCAGCCGGTCCTTCTTCTCGACGATGGTGCGGCTGGTGGTGACGGTGTTGCGCAGCGTCCGCATGAGGTCGGGTGCGGCGTCGCCGTACACCTCGGCGACGTCGGCGAAGCGTGAGATGTCCTCCTTGAGGGACGGCAGATGCGGGTTGAGGCGGCGCAGATACCCCTCGACCCGGGTGAGGTTGTCGCCGATCCTGTCGCCGCGGCCCTCCAGGGCGGTCGCGAACGCCGAGAGGGTGGCGTTCAGTTCACCGGGCCTGACCGTGCGCAGCAGCGGAAGCAGGTCGTTCATCAACTGCTGAAGCTCAATGCCGACCCTCGTACGGTCCTGGGTGATGACGTCCCCGGCACGGATTGGCCGGGCCGTGGACCGGGCGGGGGCGATGAGGTCGACGTACTTCTCGCCGAACAGCGTCTTGGGCAGCAGCCGGGCGTGCACGTCCGAGGGGATGTATGTGACGTAGTCCGGCTTGAGCGCGATGTCGAGTGTCGCCTTCGCGCCGTCGGAGTGCACCGCGCGCACCTCGCCGACCAGCAGCCCGCGCAACTTGACGTCGGCACGCGGATCGAGCTGGTTGCCGAGGCTGTCGGCCTGGAGCGTGATGCGCACGACGGGGGTGAACGCCTGCCGGTAGACGGCCACGGCCAGCGACAGCAGCAGCGCCAGTACGGCGAGGAAGACGATGCCGTACAACCTGAGTCTCAGCACTCTCATAGGTCTCATCCCGCGATCCGTACGGTCGTGTTAGCGCCCCAGATCGCGAGGCTCAGGAAGAAGTCCAGGACGTTGACGGCGACGATCGAGGTGCGCACCGCGCGGCCCACCGCGACGCCGACGCCGGCCGGTCCGCCGCTCGCGTGGTAGCCGTAGTAGCAGTGCACCAGGATGATCAGTACTGCGAAGACGATCACCTTGCCGAAGGACCACAGCACGTCGACGGGCGGCAGGTACTGGTGGAAGTAGTGGTCGTAGGTGCCCGTCGACTGCCCGTAGTAGCCGGTCGTGATGGTGCGGGCGGCCAGGTACGACGACAGCAGCCCGATCACGTACAGCGGGATCACCGCGACGAACCCGGCGATCATCCGGGTCGTCACCAGGAACGGCAGCGAGGGGACGCCCATCACCTCCAGCGCGTCGGTCTCCTCGCTGATCCGCATCGCACCGAGTTGTGCGGTGAAGCCGGCGCCGACCGTGGCGGACAGGGCGAGCCCGGCCACCAGCGGGGCGATCTCCCGGGTGTTGAAGTACGCCGACAGGAACGCCACGAAGTTGGAGGTGCCGAGCTGGTTGAGGGCCGCGTAGCCCTGGAGGCCGACCTCGGTGCCGGTGAAGAACGACAGGAAGGCGATCACACCGACCGTGCCGCCCACGACGGCGAGCGCGCCACGGCCGAAGCTCACCTCGGCGAGCAGCCGCAGGATCTCCTTCTTGTAGCGGCGCAGGGTGCGGCCCGTCCACGTCAGCGAGCGTCCGTAGAAGGAGAGTTGGGTGCCGAGTTCTTCGAGCGAGCGCAGTGGGCGGTCGAGGAATCTCTGAGGTCGCATCGGCTAACCCCTCTGCGGGACGACCTGGAAGTACACCGCGGTCATCACGAAGTTCGTCACGAACAGCAACATGAAGGTGATCACCACTGACTGGTTGACCGCGTCGCCCACGCCCTTGGGGCCGCCCTTGGCGTTCAGCCCCTTGTAGGAGGCGACGATCGCGGCGATCGCTCCGAACACCAGCGCCTTCACCTCGGCCGCCCACAGGTCGGACAGCTGGGCGAGGGTCGTGAAGGAGGCCAGGTACGCGCCGGGCGTGCCGTTCTGGAGGATCACGTTGAAGAAATAGCCGCCGGCGACGCCGACGACCGACACCAGGCCGTTGAGCAGCACGGCCACCACCATCGAGGCCAGCACGCGCGGTACGACGAGCCGGTGGATCGGATCGATGCCGAGCACCTGCATCGCGTCGATCTCGTCCCGGATCTTGCGCGCCCCGAGGTCCGCGCAGATCGCCGTGCCGCCGGCGCCCGCGATGAGCAGCGCGGTGACGATCGGCGACGCCTCGCGCAGCACCGCGAGCACTGAGGCGGCACCGGAGAACGACTGGGCACCGAGCTGCCGCGTCAGGCTGCCGATCTGCAGCGCGATGACCGCCCCGAAGGGGATCGAGACGAGGGCGGTGGGCAGAATCGTGACGCTCGCGACGAACCACGCCTGTTGGATGAACTCCCGCGCCTGGAACGGCCGTCGGGGCAGGGTCCGCACGACGTCCAGCGCCATCGCGAACAGGTTGCCCGAGTGCCGCAGCGCTCCGGTCGGCGACAGGCTCATGCCTGTGCCACCTCCTTCCGGCGCAGCTCGGCCTCCCGTCTCGCGATCGCCTCCCAGCGGGGCGGGCGGATGATGCCTGGCCCGGGTAGCAGGCGGGGAGTCAGTTCCCGCTTGCCGGGACTCTTCGTGTGTCCGCCGTCGCCGAGCTGTGCGAGCTCCTGCTCGACCTGCGCGGCGTCCTTCTCCTCCGCCATGCCGATCGGTCCTTGCATCCGCCCGTTCAGGAACTGGCGTACGACGGGCTCGTCACTGGTCAGCAACTGCTCCCGGGGCCCGAACATCACCAGCTCGCGCCGGAACAGCAGCCCGATGTTGTCGGGCACCTGGCGGGCCGAGGCGATGTCGTGGGTGACGATCAGGAAGGTGGCGTCGATCTGCGCGTTGAGGTCGACGATCAGCTGATTGAGATACGCCACGCGTACCGGGTCGAGACCTGAGTCCGGCTCGTCGAAGAGGATGATCTCCGGGTCGAGCACCAGCGCCCGGGCGAGACCGGCCCGCTTGCGCATACCCCCGGAGATCTCGCCGGGCAGCTTCCCCTCGGCGCCGATCAGCCCGACCATGTCCATCTTCTCCAGCACGATCCGCCGGATCTCGCTCTCGGACTTGCGGGTGTGCTCGCGCAGCGGGAAGGCGATGTTGTCGTACAGGCTCATCGAGCCGAACAGCGCGCCGTCCTGGAACAGCACCCCGAACAGCTTCCGCACCTCGTACAGGTCGTGCTCGCGCAGCTTGGTTATGTCCCGGCCCGCCACCTTGACCGAACCGCGGTCAGGCTTGAGCAGCCCCACGAGCGTCTTGAGGAACACCGACTTGCCCGTTCCCGAGGGGCCGAGCATGACCGAGACCTCGCCGGCGGGCAGCGTCAGCGAGACGTCCTGCCAGATGACCTGGTGGCCGAAGGACTTGGTCAGCCCTTCCACACAGATCTCGACACCCATCCCGTTCACCCTTCGCCCGCGTGAGCAGCTCCGACACCTGCTCTACGGGGAGGGACGGGGCGTCCGTCGCGGCGTTGGCCTGATTTTTTCGGACGGGTTTACGGGCGGGTCTACGGCAGCTTCACCGGCGGCGTGCCCGGCGTGGGGAGGGAGAGGGACGGCAGGGCGGAGGTGGCCGGGACCGACGGAACGGGGGGCACGCTGACCTTGACCGGCAGGTCCGGCACGGCCGGCAGTCTCACCCCGGTGACGCCGGCCACCTGCGGGACCTCGGGCGCCGAGAGCTCAGCAGCGGGGACCGACGTGCCGTCCGGCGGGGACGGGACGGACTGTGGCGCGGACGATCCGCCGGAAGGCGGTTCCGTCGCCCCCCGAGCGGGGTGCGCCGCGGTGGGGGCGGGTCCGCGCACCCACGGGGTACGCAAGTCGTGGCTGCTGCCCGGCCGGGGCGACTGCGCGCTGATCGACGGGGACGGCCGCGGAGCCGGACCGTGTGTGCCTTCGCTGGACTCAAGTGCGTTCGGCAGTACGAATCCGGCCACCACCAGAGTCGCCGCCGTCGAGGTGACGGCCACCGCCTGCGCCTTGCCGCCCAGGCCGTGCCGGCCGCGCCCCAGCAGGAACAGCACGAACCCGAGCGTCCCGGCCAGCGACGCGCGCAGCGTCCGGCGGGCGCGGGCCAGCAGCGATTCGACGGTGCGGTAGCTCAGCCCCATGCGCACGGCGACCTGTCCGACATCCAGGTCCTCGGACTTGAGCCGCAGCGCCTCCGCCTGACGGCCGGGCAGCTCCCCGCTGCGCACGGCCAGCCACTTGGCCTCGGCCCGGTCGCACACCGCCTCGTCGACGGGCACGGGGCCCGGGGCGATCAGCGTGGGGCTGCGGTGCACCTCGGCCTCCCGGTTGACCTGCCGGTGGCGGTCGACGCACAGCCGCATGGTCACCGTCGTCAGCCAGGCGCCGAGACGTTCATCGTCGAGATCCGGGCGCTCCGCCGCGCGCAGCATCGCCTCGTGCACCGCGTCCTCGGCGTCCTCGAGGCTCACCGATCTGCGCCGGGCCACCTTGAGCAGTTGCTCGCGGTGGCTCCACATGCGCTCCCACCGGTCGTGGGCCGCCTGTATCTCCGCGGGCGTGGCCGTCTCCGCCTTCGCAGGCTCCGTCGCCATGAGGGCCCCTTTGCGCTTTACCCACCGCTTCTACTACCCGGTGGATGGCGACATTACCGCCCGGTAGTCGCGGTTGGGGAGGGGGAGGAACCCGACGAATTCCTGCCGCCGCCCGTCAGCGGACCGGTGGGCAGCAGCCCTGTGGGCAGCCCGATGCTCGGGGTCGGCAAGGGCAGCGCCGGCGCATGCGTGCCCGGCGCGGCGCCCGCCGAGGCGGACGGACCGGGGGAGGGCGCGGCAGGCGTCGGCGTCGGCTTCGGGGTACGGGACGGGTTGAGGCCCGGGCGGCGGTGGGATGGCGTCGGCGAGGGTTTCGGCGTGCTCGGGCGGGACGGTGCCGGGCGGTCCCGGGACGAGGCGGGCAGGTCCGGCACCACCAGGTGTCCCTCCAGGAAGTACGCGTACCAGGCCCTGACCGTGCGCAGATAGGCGTCCGAGTGGTTGTAGCCGAGGATCGCCCGGTCCAGGCCGGCGGGGTCCGAGAGGTCCCGTCCGCCCGCGCACAGATAGCGCCCGGCGGCGAGCGCCGCGTCGAACACGTTGTCCGGGTCGGCCCGCCCGTCGCCGTTGCCGTCCGCTCCCCACCGGGCCCAGGTCGAGGGGATGAACTGCATCGGGCCGACCGCGCGGTCGTACACCGTATCCCCGTCGTACACACCGCCGTCGGTGTCCCGGACGACGGCGAAGGCGCCGCCGGTCAGCCGGGGCCCGAGGATCGGTGTCGCGGTCGTACCGTCCGCGGTCAATCGGCCGCCCCGTGCCTGCCCGGACTCCACCTGGCCGATCGCGGCCAGCAGCTGCCAGCGCAGCCGGCAGCCGGGCGCGGTGCGCGCGAGCTGCGCCTCGGCGCGCCGGTACGCGGCGAACACGCCAGCGGGCAGGGCGCCACCCATCGGCTCCGGCACCCTGCCGCGCTCTGGTTCCGCCGTCCGCAGCGGCGGGAGCGCGGTGCGGTACGGGGTGTCGCCTGAGACGCTCGGGCCGAGCTCGGCGGGCACCCCCGGCCGCGCGGGCTCCGACGCCCGCGCCGCCACCACACCCGGCGCCTGCGAGGCGGTGAGCGCCGCCATGGCCGCCGCCGCGACGGCCGTACCCCTGGCCCTTGCGAGCCGGACCTTGAACTGTCGCCCTGCCACTGTGCCGTCCCTCCGTGTGAACGTTCCGTCCCCTGCTCTACGCGGACGGACGGCGTGTCCGTCGCGGGACAGAGGGCCCGTTCCACGGGAGGCGCTGCGCCCGGTCCGGCCGCAGCCGGCGTTCCGGTACGAGGAAGGCGCTCGGGAGCCGGGGGGGCGGCGTCGGTTAGGGTCGCATCGTGGCGATCGGAGCGGCTCCGTCGCCGACCGTTCTGGGGGCACGCGATGCGTTTGAGAGTGGAGTTCACGACCGAGCCCTTCGACCTCGACGAGGCGCCCGCGCACGCGCTCGTCGCCCGTGAGGTCATCGGGGCGGCCGAGCTGGACGCCGTGGACGTCGGCCCGTTCGGCAACACCGCCGAGGGCGGCGCCGACACGGTGCTCACCGCCGTCGACGCGCTGCTGCGCAAGACCCTGGAAGCCGGCGCCACCCGAGTCACGCTGCAGGTCAACGTGCTGGAGGAGGGCAAGTGACCGGTGTCGGGGACGAGCCCTTCATCACGGCCGTCAAGCCGCTGGTCGACGCCATGGGGGGCGAGATGCTGTCCCCGGACCAGGCCGGCCCCGACGACGTCGTGCTCGCCTGGGAGGGCGCGGACGTCGTCGCCGTACGCCTGCCGCAGCTCGCCGACTCACTCGACCACATCCTGGCCGCGATGGAGCGCAAGCAGGGCAAGCCGCTGGCCGAACTGGACCGCAAGGCCAAGCAGGAGGTCGTGCGGATACTGGAGGCGCGCGGTGCCTTCTCCGTGCGCCATGGGGTGGAGACCGTCGCGAGCGCCCTGGGCGTGAGCCGCTTCACCGTCTACAACTACCTGAACCGTGAGAAGGGGGCCTGACCGGCCCGGACGTTGCCTCCCCGGCAGTGGCCGCCGGACCCGAGGTCCTTCCTCCGCCTCCCGTGACGAGCCGCCGTCCGGCCTTCGGGCGGCGGACTTCCGTACGAGGATTTCGTCACCCCGATTTTTCAACAAAGTGTTGACCTCGCCTCGGCGGGGGGCGTTAGCTGTTCGCAGCCCAGTCAGCACACAGGCCACGGAGGCCCATGTGACGTCGACTTCCACGCCGCCGGGCCTCACCCGGTTCAACGCCCTGGGGGAGCACGCGGCCCTGGCCGCCCTCCTCGAGGCGTGCGCCTCCACGGCGTGGGCCGGACGGCTGCTCGCCGCGCGCCCCTACGCCAGCGCCGAGGAGCTCTACGCCGCCAACGACACCGCCATGGCGGAGCTGACCACGGCGGACCTTCAGGAGGCGATGGCCGGGCACCCGCCGATTGGCCGGCCCAAGGCCGGGGACCCCACCTCGGCCCGGGAACAGCGCGGCATGGCCGGCGCCTCCGCGGAACTCAAGGCGGAGATGCTCGAACTGAACCTGGCCTACCAGGAGAAGTTCGGCCATGTCTTCCTCATCTGCGCGACCGGGAGGAGCGGCGAGCAGATGCGCGACGCGGTCAAGGAGCGGATCGGCAACCCGCCGGAGCGGGAGCGGGAGATCGTCCGCACCGAGCTGGGAAAGATCAACCGCATCCGGCTCGCCCGACTGCTCGAAGAGGAAACCGCATGAGTTCCCTGAGTCAACCTCTATGCCGCCACAGGCTCGTCGGCGGGCGCGTTGATCTTGCTGTTGGTTTGGTGGATGGCGGGGTCGTAGCAGACACCGTCGCGCCAGCAGGCCCACATCACCCGCAGCCAGGCGCGGGCCAGGATGCGGATGGCGTGCGGGTGTCTCTTCTTGCGGGCCCGGGCGTCGTTGTAGATCTTGGCGGCCCAGTCGCTGCCGTGCCGGCTGTTGTCGGCGAAGGTGGTCAGGGCGACGCGGGCTCTACGGTTGGTCGCGAAGCGGAAGGCGACCGTGCGGGCCTTGCCCGAGGCGCGGGTGACCGGGACGACGCCAGCTTCGGCGATGAGCTGTTCGCAGGTCTGGGCCCGTTCCAAGATCGGACCGATCTCGCCGATGACCTGGCCGAGGCTGACCGTGCCGATGCGTGGCATGGCGGCAAACAGCGGCGCGTAGGGATGGGTTGCAGCGGCTTCGGCGATGACCTTGTCCAGCGTGCGGATCGTCGCGCGTATGCCCTGCACGAGCTGGACCTGGACGCGGACGAGCTGTCCGGCGACGGCCTCGCTGAGCCGGGAGGCCGCCTTCGGGGCGGCACGCAGGCGCTCGATCAGGGTGCTGCCGGACTTTTTGCCGGAGTAGCCCCGGCGCTTGCACCAGGCTTCGATGCGCCCGGCGGTGAGCTTGGCGGCGGAGGCTGGGGTGGGGTATCGCTCCAGGAAGGCCATGGCGATGTCGCTGTCGAGATCGGCGAAGACCGTCTTGCCGCCGGGCCAGTGCGCATCCAGCAGTGCGGCGAGCTGGTTGACGGCGGCCACCTTGGCCTCGATGTGGTCTGCCCGCTGCCGGGTGAGGGCCTGAAGGTCGAGGGTGGCTTGCTCGGTGGGCTCCAGCCGGGGCAGCAGATGGCCGTCCGTGCGCAGGTAGTCGGCGAGCTTCATGCTGTCGCCGGCGTCGGTCTTGGCTTTGGAGGCGCCCCAGCGGGCCCGCATCGCGTTGAAGGCGTTCGGGTGCACCGGCACGACGGGGTGGCCGGCTGCCAGCAGTCGGTCGACGGCCAGACCGCGGCTGGTCTCGATGGCCACGGGCAGATCGGCCGGGTCTCCGTACTTACGCTGCCTGGCCAGGGTCTTGGCGAAACCTTCCTCGGTGTGGGCGAGTTCCCAGCGGTCGATGCGCTTTGCGGTGGCGTCCATGACGGTCACGTCATGGGTCTCGGTCGCCCAGTCCCATCCGATGAACACGTGCGTCGTACTCCAAGGCGGTTCGAGGAGCACCTGCCCGGTGGTGAGGTCGTCTGCCGGGAGCTCATTAATCGGCCCTCTGCGGGGCGTGTCCCTGAAGCCGATCAGACGGCCTCGGCCCGGCGGGGCTGGCGGAACTCATGCAGGCCGTCGAACGGCGCGCACCAATGGCCATGCACCCACCGGGACCGAGAGGTCACAACCCTACTCATGAGGGCTGCAGAAAGGATGGTCCTCTAATGAGCACCGAGACCACCGCCTCCGTGTCCACACACATCCTGGACACCAGCGCCGGCCGCCCCGCCGAAGGCGTCCCGGTCCGCCTCTCCGCCCGCTCCGGCCGGAGCGCCGACTGGCACGCGGTCGGCGGCTCGGCGACCGACGCGGACGGCCGGTGCAAGGACCTCCCGGTGCCGCCTCAGGGCACGACCCATGTGCGGCTCGACTTCGAGGTCGAGCCGTACCTCGAAAGCACTGCGAAGAAACAAGCCGAGGCGCAGCAGGACGCCCCCGCGAATCGGGACAGCGGTGCGGCCGGAGCGTTCTTCCCGGAGGTGGCGGTCACCTTCGCCGTCGTGCCGGGCGAGCACTACCACGTACCGCTGCTGCTCAACCCGTTCGGCTACTCCGTATACCGAGGGAGCTAGCAGAAGATGCCCACGATGCTCGGCCAGAACCAGTACGGGAAAGCAGAGAACCGCGTCGTCAGGATCGTGCGGGACGGCGCCACCCACCACATCAAGGACCTGAACGTGTCGGTGTCGCTCTCCGGCGACATGGACGAGGTCCACTACTCCGGCTCCAACGCCCATGTCCTGCCGACCGACACCACGAAGAACACGGTGTACGCGTTCGCCAAGGAGCACGGCATCGAGTGCGCCGAGCAGTTCGGTATCCACCTCGCCCGGCACTTCGTGACCTCGCAGGAACCCATCCACCGGGCCCGCATCCGCATCGAGGAGTACGCGTGGGACCGGATCGGGACCTCCGGTGCCGGCTCGAAGTCCGCCGCCGGTGAGGCCGGGCACTCCTTCGTCCGCAGGGGCCGGGAGACCCGGCTGACCCAGATCACGTACGACGGGCAGAAGTGGGAGGTCGTCTCGGGCCTCAAGGACCTCGTCGTGATGAACACGACCGACTCCGAGTTCTGGGGCTACGTCAAGGACAAGTACACGACGCTCCCGGAGGCGTACGACCGCATCCTGGCCACCGAGGTCTCCGGCCGCTGGCGGTTCGGCTGGAGCGAGGACGACCAGCCGGCGCCCGACTGGGAGACGTCCTACGAGCAGACCAAGCAGCACATGCTGCAGGCCTTCGCCGAGACCTACTCCCTGTCACTGCAGCAGACGCTCTACGAGATGGGCGCGCGTATCATCGACAACCGTGGCGAGATCGACGAGGTCCGCTTCTCGCTGCCGAACAAGCACCACTTCCTGGTCGACCTCGAGCCGTTCGGGCTGAAGAACGACAACGAGGTGTACTTCGCCGCCGACCGCCCGTACGGCCTGATCGAGGCCACCGTGCTGCGGGACGGGTGCGAGGCGCGGATCCCCGTCGACCTCACCAACCTCTGACGCGCCGGGTGCTCCCGGTCCGCCGGGGGCACCCGTCCTCCTTCGGCACCCGTGGCCGCCGGGCCGCGGCACTCAAACCTCCGGGGTCCTGCCGTGCCCTCTCCACAGAGCGAAAAGGACGCACCATGGCAGCAGACCGGCGCATCGTCATCGAGAACTGTGCGATCGCGACCGTGGACGCGGACGACACCGAGTACGCCTCGGGCCATGTCGTCGTCGGGGGGAACCGCATCGAGGCGGTCGGCGCGGGAGCAGCCCCCGAGGGCCTGGAGAACGTCGTACGCCGTATCGACGCCTCCGGCCACCTCGTCACGCCGGGCCTGGTCAACACGCACCACCACTTCTACCAGTGGATCACCCGGGGCATCGCCACGGACCACAACCTCTTCGATTGGCTTGTCGCGCTGTACCCGACCTGGGCGCGCATCGACGAGGAGATGGTGTACGCCGCCGCGCAGGGCTCGCTGGCCATGATGGCCCGCGGTGGCGTGACCTGTGCCATGGACCACCACTACGTCTACCCGCAGGGCTCCGGCGACCTGTCCGGCGCCATCGTCCGGGCCGCCCGCGAGACGGGCGTCCGCTTCACCCTGGCGCGCGGCTCCATGGACCGCAGCAAGAAGGACGGCGGACTGCCGCCGGACTTCGCGGTCGAGACCCTGGACGGCGCGCTGGCCGCCACCGAGGCGACGATCGACGAGCACCACGACGCCTCCTTCGAAGCCATGACCCAGGTGGCCGTGGCCCCCTGCTCCCCGTTCTCGGTCTCCACCGAACTCCTCAGGCAGGGCGCTAAGTTGGCGCGACGCAAGGGTGTGCGGCTGCACACCCACGGCTCGGAGACGGTGGAGGAGGAGAAGTTCTGCCACGAGTTGTTCGGGATGGGGCCCACGGACTACTTCGAGTCCACCGGTTGGCTCGGCGAGGACGTCTGGATGGCGCACTGCGTCCACATGAACGACTCCGACATCGCC
This sequence comes from Streptomyces sp. NPDC001156, assembly GCF_053598275.1. Classification (NCBI taxonomy): domain Bacteria; kingdom Bacillati; phylum Actinomycetota; class Actinomycetes; order Kitasatosporales; family Streptomycetaceae; genus Streptomyces; species Streptomyces sp. NPDC001156. The sequence goes on from NZ_JBSFJX010000002.1 coordinate 211,856, forward strand.
GCCTTCGCCCGTACGCGGACGGGCGTCGCCCACTGCCCGTCGTCCAACGCCCGCCTGGCGGCCGGTATCGCCCGGGTCCCGGACATGCTCGCGGCCGGCGTCCCGGTCGGCCTCGGCGTCGACGGCACGGCGTCCAACGAGTCCGGCGAGCTCCACACCGAACTGCGCAACGCGCTCCTGATCAACCGTCTGGGCACCCATCGCGAGGCGGCCCTGACCACTCGTCAGGCGCTGCGTCTCGGCACCTACGGCGGTGCCCAGGTCCTGGGCCGCGCCGCGGAGATCGGCTCCCTGGAGCCGGGCAAGCTCGCCGACCTGGTGCTGTGGAAGCTCGACACGCTGGCCCACGCCTCGATCGCGGACCCGGTCGCCGCGCTGGTCCTCGGCGCCGCGGCCCCGGTCACGCTCTCTCTCGTGAACGGTGAGCCCGTCGTCGAGAACGGCCGTCTGCTGCACGTCGACGAGGACGCCGTCGCCCGCACCACGCGGGACGAGGCCCGGCGCCTGGCACGCATCGCGGGCCAGGGCTGAGCCACCGCCGGACTCCGGCCGGGAGGGACGGCTCCCGGCCGGTGGCCGTGGACCC